>JAIRNJ010000091.1 GCA_031258115.1 Treponema sp.
AAACTCCGAAGCCAATCCCGAAACTAACAGAGTTTTGGGATTGGCTCACTTGACAGGTTTTAATTTTCCAAGATATAATTCATATATAGAGATTTGATTCGTATATACGAATTTATTGCGGGCGGTTTTATATGGGGGTTTACAATGCATGTACTAACGGTATGTGGAATGGGCTTTGGAACCAGCCTCATGCTGCTTATGACAGTTCAGGAAATAGGCAAAAAGCATGGCATAACGGTGGAGGGCGAGGCGGCCGATTTGGGTACCTACAAAGGAAAGCCCTGCGATATTATTATGGCTTCGACTGAAATAGCAAGACAAATCCAGTCGGACAAACCGGTAATTGGGATAAACAGCCTGCTTGATAAGGCAGGTATAGAAAGGTCCATACTGCCCTATCTTAAATGATGGGCGGATAATAATTTTTGGAGGTGTTATTATGGTAAATTTTCTGGTTCAATTTCTGAGTACCCCGAGTATAGTTATCGGTTTGGTCGCTCTCTTGGGACTTCTGCTGATGAAGAATAAACCCTCGACGGTGATAACCGGTACGCTGAAAACCATCTTCGGTTTTCTAATCCTGAGCGCCGGTTCCGGCGTTATCGTAAACGCACTGATACCCTTTAGCACGATGTTCAGCAAGGCCTTTGGGCTTAGCGGCATAGTTCCCGAGGATAATTCCCTTGTGGCCGCCGTGCAATCCGTACTGGGGTTTGAAACGCCCCTGATAATGCTTTTCTCGTTTGTCATAAATTTAATACTGGCCCGGGTTACCCCCTTCAAATATATTTTCCTTACCGGACACATGATGTTCAGTTTTGCAGGTACCATGGCGATTGTGCTGGATCAGCTTGGCATTCACGGGTGGACCGCCATTGCGATAGGTTCTTTGGTGGAAGGCGTCTCGATGGTCATCTTTCCGGCCATAGCTCAGCCCTTTGTCAAGAAAATCCTCAAATCCGACGAGGTAGGATTCGGTTTCTGGGGTTCTTCCCTTGTCTGGATAAGCGGCCTTGCCGGAAAACTGGTTGGGAAGAAAAACCGTGACGAGCACGATACCTGGGAAGAGGTAAAGGTCCCAAGCGGCCTGGAATTCCTCAAGGACATGTCGGTTCTCATGGGGATCATTATGGTGATTGTATACATAATAACTGCCGTTGCGGCAGGTCCCGAATTTGTCTCCGAATTGGGTGGCGGAACCAACTGGGTTGTTTATACATTTATCCAGGCGCTTACCTTCGTTGCCGGTATTCTCGTACTTCTACAGGGGGTCCGCATGTTCCTAGGCGAGATAATCCCCGCCTTCAAGGGAATCAGTGAAAAACTCGTACCGGGAGCAAGGCCGGCGCTGGACATACCCATCTTCTATGCCTACGGCCCCGTAGCAACCACAATCGGTTTCCTTTTTGCGGTTATAGGCGGCCTTATTGCCACAGTCCTGACCGGCGTGATGGGCATAGTAGTTCTTCCCGGCGTAATAGGCCTGTTCTTTATGGGAGGCGCCGCCGGAGTATTTGGAGACAAACTCGGCGGAAAACGCGGCGCGGTAGTTGCCGGTTTATTCCTCGGTTTTGTTTTTACCCTCATGCCGGCTTTGTTCTACAATATGATTGATGTTACACGATATGGAATTGAAGGACTCTGGTTCGCCTCAACAGACGCCATTATTGTGGGCGTAATCCTGAAACTTGCCGGCAGCCTCTTTGGTTTAACCGTATAATTTTCCAAAGGCTTAAGGATTTTTATGAAAAATGCACGAACCGTTTTAGGAGACATTCCCGCTGTTGAAATGGGGTTTACCTATCCCCATGAACATCTGCATGCCGTTCCACCTCCTTCACAGAAGGACCGTGATCTCGAACTTTCGAACTATGCAAAGAGCGTAGACGAACTCAAACTCTTTCGTTCAGTTGGTGGACAAACCCTGGTAGAGGCTTCAACCTTGGACTACGGCCGCGACCTTAATGCCCTAAAGAAAATGAGCGGGGAAAGCGGCGTTCATGTGATAGCCACAACGGGCTTCAATAAACATGTATATTATCCGGAATGGGTAGCCCAAAAAACTGTAGACGAAATAGCGGCGATGCTTGTAAAAGATATCACGGAGGGCGGCGATGGCGGGACGGTTCGGGCAGGTTTCATAAAAATTGGTACCTACTATAATATGATTCATCCTCTAGAGGAAAAAACCACAATAGCCGCAGTACTTGCCCAGAAAATCTGCGGCGCTCCTATTTGGGGACATACCGAAGCGGGTACTATGGGAATGGAAATTCTTGACATTCTGGAGGCGGAGGGGGGGGATTTTTCTACGGTTGCATTGGGGCATCTGGACAGAAATGCTGATGAATACTACCTCTTGAAACTTGCGGACAGAGGCATATATATACAATTTGACGGTCCCGGAAAGGTGAAGTATTATCCTGACAGCGTCAGGGTTTCACTTATCAAGTCTCTTATTGCCCACGGACATGCCGACAGAATGTTGATAAGTGGTGATATGGGAAGAGCGTCATACCTTGAAAGCTACGGTGGGGGTCCCGGTTTCCGGTTTATCAAAACAAAGTTCATTCCCCGCCTCGTAGATGAGGGTGTCTCCCCAGAAGATATCGAAAAGATATTTATACACAACCCGCAGCGCTGGCTGGGAGTATTTTAAACGGATGGTGTTGTTTGAAGGAAAAACTCAAGCTGGTAGCTATTATCAGGAATGTTAAGCCCGCCGAAGCGGTT
>JAIRNJ010000127.1 GCA_031258115.1 Treponema sp.
AAATCCGCCAAGGAATTGATGAAGCGCCTTTCTACCACCGATGACGGCCTGGTGGATAAGGCCGAAGCGGTGGCCAAAATAGATGAACGACTCAACGCCTATGACGCCTCTCTGGAAGAACTGGTGCGGATGACCGCTCAGGTTCAGGAAAACCTGAATCGTATCCGGGATGAATCCGCTTTTGTGGAGGCTGCGGGTAAACGGGTTTCGGAGGCAAAGGCCAAGCTCGAATTCATGGAACGGAACCTGAAGGATCTTGAATTCCGGTTTGAGCGGGAAAACGCCGAATCCCTGGAAAAAACCGCCGAAGCGGTAACTGCCGCAGTCCGTTCCGCCGTGTCGGATCTCCAGGCGGCGGCCGAAACCGCGGAACGGCAGGTAGAGGATCACCGGGAAGCGATAGATAAAGCCGAAAAGGACCGGGCGGTAAGTATCGCCCAGGATACGGAATTGATCCACAAAACTCTTCAGGCAGCGGTGGACCGGGCTGTTTCCCGGGCGGATAAAGTCGAAGATGCGGCGGTGCAGAAACTACGGGATCAGGCTATGGAGCGGATACGCCGCTTTCAGGAGGCGGTGGAAGACAAGCTTAAACAGTACCAGGAAAACGCCCGGGCCAGGGTTGCTGAAGTTCAGGGACTAGTTAAAACCTACAAAGAAGAATGGCGTAGCGAACACGCCGGGATAGAGGCCAAACAAAAGCTCTACCGGGATGAATGGAAACAGGATATTCAGGAATTGAATGTCCTGGCCCGATCCCGGCAGGAAGAGTGGAAACAAGAGGCGGCGGCGGCGGAACTTCAGATTCAGGATGCGGAACGCCGGGCCCTGGAAGCGGCGGATAAAAGGCTGGAAGAATACAAAAACCTTCAGAATATCCAGTACAAACAATTGGATGCCCTCACCGGCGACATCAAGAAACTGGACGGGGAACTCCGCATCTATATGCAAGAAACCGAAAACCGGGTACGCCGGGACTTTGCTCTCTTTGAGAAAGATTCCGCCGCCGGCCGGGATCGTTCCATTGCGGAATTTACCGCTTCGATGGAAACCATTAGGGTGGACATAAATGGAGTGGAACAGGAACTGGCGGCCCTTAAAGAGCGGGCCTATGAAAACGTGTCGGAAAAACTCAAGCTCTTCGAGGATGATTTTGCGGTGGATCTTACCCGGCGGAGTGCGGCGATTGATGCCCGTTTCGATGAATGGCGGGGCTCCCTGGAGGACCGCCTTACCGGCCTTGGGGAAACGGCCGCGGCGGAATGCCGGAACCTTGAAGCCTCCTTTAATGACACAATGAAGAACCGCCTTTCCGTTTTGGACAATCAATATGTCTCCGAGCTGGAACACCTTAAAGCGGAAACCGGTGCCTTTGAAGAAGGTATCAGGGGTCAAATGGCCCAGGCCGATCAGTCCCTCCAGGCCTTCAAGGAGCAACTGGACCGGGATTTGGAAGAAGCCCGAAATGCCGCGGAACTTTCCGCCAAGGCGGAAATAGGCCGTTATGCCCTTTCCACAACGGAGACCCTCAAACAGTACCAGCGGGAATTTGAAACCGCCCTTAAGGATATGGCCCTTCAGGTTGAAGGACGGCTGGGGGAAATGGCCGGCATTATGGATAACTCCCGGCAGGAACTGGATGAATGGCAGGCCCGGTTCAATGTTCAGCTGAGAGAAGCGGAAAAGGATGTGGAAGAGGGCCGCCGCAGGATCAGGGAACTGGCTGCAGAAAGTGACGAACGGCTTTCGGCGGTACGGGCCGCCATCGAGGAAGTGCGGGAGGAATCGATCGATCACCGGAACGAAATTTTCACCTGGACCGATGAACAGTACAAGTCTCTGGATTCGGCGATCAAGGAAGCGGACCGGCACATTAAGGAATTTGTCGCCCAGACCAAACTGTTTGATCAGGCGGAAGATCTAAAGCTTCAGCTGGAGCGCCGTATTGAAGATCTCCGCAGCGATCTGAACGGCCTGGATCAGCGCCGGGCTGAAGCGGCGGAACTGGAAACGCAATTTATCAAAATCAGGCGGCTTGAGGATGATATTAACGCCAAGATGACCCGTTTCCTTTCGGACAAACGTCGCATTGAACTTATGGAAGCGGACGTTAACCGGCTTATCGCAACTTCCCAGTCCGTAGAGGAAAGGCTGGTTCAGGTTTCTTCTTCCGACGATACCCTCCAAGCCATGCAGGTTCAGATCCGCCGGCTTAATGACGCCCTGGCGGACACGGAGGAAAGGTATCAGCGTATAGAAAAGAAAAACCAGATCCTTGAAGAAACCAACAATAGCATAGACCGGAATTTCAAATCCCTCCAAGAAGCGGAGGAGGGGGTCAGAAAGTTTAACGACGAGCTGCTCCGGCTTTCCATGGAACAGCGGGCCCTTGGGGATTCCCTTAAGGATCTGGCGGCGAAAAATGAATTGGCCCGGGAAACTTCGGAAAAACTTTCCACCCTGGATGCGGATCTGGCGTCCATTGAAAAACGAATCGACAATATGCAGGTTGCCCGGGAATGGCTTGCCAATATCGAAACCCGGCTCAGCGAAATTTATAAACAGTCCCAGGAACAGGTTAAACTGATGGGTTCCCTCCTCAAAGAAGAGGGACCCTCACGAAACAGCCGGGGAGCGCCCCCCATGGGGATTAGGGAAAATGTAGTAAAACTGCGCCGCCAGGGATGGACCGTAGACGAAATAGCCCGGGCTACCAAACTTGGCAAGGGCGAGGTGGAGCTGATCCTGGAAATTTCTCCCCGGAATTAGCCGGAAACGGCTGTTCCGTCACGCCCGATAAGAGGACGCGGCGGAACACCTCTGCAATTACCAGCAGCAATAACCGCCGTCGATGATCATATCCGAACCGGTCATATAATCCGACGCCGGAGAAGCAAGATACACCACGGCGCCCTGAAGATCCTCGGTAGCAGCCATCCTGGCGGCGGGGATTCTTTCAAGCCACTTGGGCAAAACAGTCTTTCCCTCCGGGGTTTCCAGCAGTTTATCCACCAGGGCGGTCTTGGTATAGCCGGGGCTGATACTATTTACCCTGATATTCCGGGGAGCCCATTCCGCAGCAAGACTACGGGTCAGGTGCAGTACTCCCGCCTTGGAAGTATTGTAGGCGGCTTGGTTCTGAGGAGTGTTTGAAATATGGGCGGACATGGAGGCGGTATTAATGATCTTGCCGTATCCCTGTTTAACCATCTCCCGGGCCTCTGCCTGGGCGCAGAGGAACACCGCATCCAGATTCAGGGAAAGGATCTTTCGCCATTCGCTGAACTCCTGACTAATAGAATCCCGCCAGCTCCCCATGCCCGCATTATTCACCCCAATAGTCAGGAAGCCCCATTTGTCCACCACAGTCTTTACCATCTTAGTTACATCATCCGGGTTGGTTACATCGGCCTTAACTGCGATAGCCTCAATGCCCCGCTGCCCCAGATCGTTGGCGGTTTTTTCCGCCAGGGCCAGATTAATATCCACTATGGCGACCTTCGCCCCCGCTTCTCCCAAAGCCGCGGCATAGGCCTGCCCTATTCCCTGGGCACCGCCGGTTACCAAAGCGGTCTTCCCGTCCAGCTTAAAACGATCCAAAATATTCTGCGCCACGATAAACTCCTCCATAAATTATAGATTTAACCCGCTGCTGTCGTTTTCTCTGCGGCGGGATTTTATCCGTTTGTAGAAAGTTCCCCGTCTCTGCTGGAAGGCACGATCTCCGGGGGAAATGGAGCATATTACAGTCTCATTGGTTTTTCTCCGGGAGGATAACCACCTTCAAGACAGCTTCAAGTCCTTTTTCAAGAAGCTCAATGCCCCGGGTAAATTCCTCCATAGGCAGCTGATGGGAGACCAGGGAAGAAACATCGATCTTCCCCGATTCAAGCAGCCGTACCGCCTGAATAGAATTCCGCACCGAGGTATAGGATGAAAGCAGGAAAAGGCCCTTCTCAAAAAGGGTGAAGGCGGGAAGTTCCAGCTTTGCATCCCGCTGGGGCACGCCGAAGAGGAGCACCGTTCCACCCTTCCGCACATAGGGGATGGTCTGTTCCATAAGAAACTTGGAACCCGAAGCGTCCACCACCACGTCATAAC
>JAIRNJ010000130.1 GCA_031258115.1 Treponema sp.
CAATAGGTAACATTAATTAATTTTTTTTGAAAATTCTATCGATATTTTTGTATATCCATTCCTTGCAAAAAAATCATGGGCCTTTTCATTTTTTATACCACTTTCCAATAAGATTATTCCTATATTTTTATTTAATAAATATTCTTCTATTTTATATAAAGCTTCTTTTCCTATTCCTCTGCCCTGATTGCTTTTTTTAATCATAATATCTGACAATATTGCTATTTTTGTTTTCTTATTCAATTCAATAATCGCAAAACCTGTTAATTCATCTGAAAGAAGTATTTCCAAGACATCATATTTTCTACTAAATAAATAGTAGATAAATTCATGCTTCATTTGTGTAATTATATTATCGGCCCATTTAAAATCAAGTGTTGCCCTGCCACAGAGTACTTCTCCATGAGAAATATATCCATCATGTTTACATTCATCAAATATAGAAAGATACTTACTTATATTGTTTATTTTTCCGTTCTTTATAGTTACCTTTGTATTGAGGTTTTCCCAACACCCGGTTGGTTTTGGAAAGTCTCTATTATCTGATAAATTTTTATTTTCTTTTACATTTATGCTTTCGTCTTCCAGCCATTCATTTGTTTTCAGGTGAAATTTTTTACATATTCCAATAATAAACATTCTTTCATTATTTTTAATTGCATATTCTATAACTTTTCTACACTCGGGTATATAGTTTAATTTTATCTCAGACCAAATTTTATCAAATCCTGGCGCATTAGCGAATTCATATATCCACGGCAGCCATGACCCGAACACCTTGCCCGGAAGTGTCCGCTTGGTTTCATTATGTATACATAACTCGAACAAATTCATCACCTGGGTACAATATGTTTCTAATAATATTTCATCTTCATCCGATACATTTGGGTATTCCTGCCTAATTCTTGATAATTCACTTCGATTTGATGATTCCCACCTAAAGCAATCAATTGATGCTAATTCCAGTTGTTGATACATACTGTTTTTTTCTATTTCCCGTTGCCTTTTTGACGTATATACAAATGAAGCCAACGCTATCATGGCAGCAAGAAAACCGCTATTTGCAACAATTGCGAACATTAAATTCTGGAATATGCCAAACATGATATTTCCTCTTTTGCCCTGTTATTATCTGTAATTATTCTTTTTTGTCAATAGAGGTTTTACATAGAGGTTGTTACGAAAACCAGGGCCAGTGCATATAAACTTTTTTATCCTCTGAAAACCTCGTAAAACCATATAAATCATGAAGAAAAATCCACCGCAAAGTCGAATCGAACCTCTGGTTCGCAGTCGAATAAGTTCCGGTACAACGTCCCGTTTTTCCTCTTCCTTTTTCGACTTCTTTTACTTCGGTTAAAAATTCTTCAAATTCCGGTAACTTCGCAACGCCAGCTCATGCCAGGTAGCTAAAAGTAAAATTCCTGAATGCGTTGTCCCTTGTCTTGAAACTTTTGCCCATATCGGGTTATGATGGGGAAACCATATCTCAAATACTGTTATTGGAGTTTTCCATGAATCGTAATCCTGTTGCCGCATACCTCGCTGCCGTTGACGCCGATAAGGTGAACACCGGCCTTTTAGCCTACCTTTGTAATCTCCAAGAGACCGCTGCGGTGGTTCCGGAGATCGCCGCCTCCGTCGTTAGGGAACTGGAAAATCAGCGCCGCCGGGTCAAGCTTATCGCCAGTGAAAACTACTGTTCCCTGGCGGTACAGCTCGCCATGGGGAACCTGCTGACCGATAAATACGCCGAGGGCATGCCGAATCATCGTTTTTATGCGGGAAACGAAAACGTGGACGCCATTGAAGCCCTGGCCGCCAAGGAGGCCCGCCAGGTCTTTGGCGCGGAGTACGCCAATGTGCAGCCCCACTGCGGGGCGGACGCCAATCTTCTGGCTTATTGGGCCATCCTGACCACCAGGGTAGAGAATCCCCTCCTGGCGGAATACGGCGAAACCAACCTTTATAAACTCTCCGACGCCCAGTGGAAAGACCTCAAGGTCAAGCTGGGGAATCAGCGGCTCCTGGGCCTGGACTACTATTCCGGCGGGCACCTGACCCACGGCTACCGCTACAATGTTTCTTCCCGGATGTTTGACGTATACGGATACACGGTTTCCAAAGAAACCGGCGTGCTGGATTACGACGCCATTGAAAAAGAAGACCTGGAGGTAAAACCCCTGATACTGCTGGCGGGGTATTCTGCCTATCCCCGGAAGATCGATTTTAAACGGATGCGGGAAATCGCCGATAAGGTTGGGGCGGTTCTTATGGTAGATATGGCCCATTTCGCCGGACTTGTGGCGGGGAAGGTCTTTACCGGGGACTATGACCCCATTCCCCACGCCCAGGTGGTTACCAGCACCACCCATAAGACCCTCCGGGGGCCCCGGGCGGGGCTGGTCCTTTCCACCGCGGAATTTGCCGAGGCCCTGGACAAGGGCTGTCCCCTTACCATGGGGGGGCCCCTGCCCCATGTCATCGCCGCCAAGGCCGCCGCCTTTCGGGAAGCCGGACAGCCGGAGTTCCGCCAATATGCGGCGCGGATCGTGGAAAATACCCAGGCCCTGGCCGCCGCCTGTATTAAAAACGGCCTGGAGGTCCTTACCGGCGGCTCCGACAATCACCTCTTTCTGGTCAATGTCCGGAGCCTGCAAATTCCCGGCGGCTCCATCACCGGCCGCCAGGCGGAAAGCGCCCTCCACGAGTGCCATATCACCGTGAACCGGAACAGCCTTCCCTTTGATCCCAACGGGCCCTGGTATACCTCCGGCCTGCGGATCGGCGCCGCCGCAGTTACCACCCTGGGCATGGGCAAGCCGGAGATGGAAGAACTGGGGGCCGTTATTGCCCTGGTTCTCAAGGGTACGGCCCCCGCGGCGGATGCCAAGGACCCGGCCAAAAAAAGCAAGGCTAAATATGTGATTGATGGGAAGGTCAAGGCCGAAGCTCTTTCCCGGGTAGAGAAGCTCCTCTCCCGCTTCCCGGTTTACCCCGAACTGGACCTGGAACTGCTGAAAAAGGCTTTTGTCTAAACAGGCTGCTAGGGCTGACCCCCGGTAGTTCCCGTATCCGCCGGGGCCGTGTTCCCGCCCGGCTCTTCCGGTTCCGTCTTTTTGGGTGTTATCGACCTATGGGAACCTAAGAGGACGGACAGGGGTTCGAGGATCGGTATATTTTCGCAGAGTATTTTTATGATCACCGTCATAGGCACCGCCAGGATCATCCCCGCGAAACCCCAGAGCCAGCCCCACATGGTCAGGGACATGAGGACCGCAATGGGGGAAAGCCCCAGGTTATCCCCCATAATCTTGGGTTCCAGCACATTGCCGATAATGATATTCGCCCCCAGCATGATCAGAATAACCGTAATAATGGGCCCCGGTTCGGGCCAGAATTGGAGCAGCGCAAAAAGAGAGGCCCCCACTCCCGTGGCGATACTCCCGATATTGGGAATAAAATTCAGAATGAATTGAATAACCCCCCACACAATGGCGAACTCAAGGCCCGTTAGACGGAGGCCGACGGCGACCACAATACCGGTGGCCAGGGAAATAAAGAACTTTGCCGAAAGATACCGGCTAATTTGGCGAACCACCGCATCGCTGATTCTTTTAATCTGGCCTGATCGTTTATTCTCAAAGGCAAGATCGATCTTTTGTTTAATATGGGCCGCCTCTACCAGTAAAAAGATCACAAACAAAACCACCATAAAGGCGTTCCCAAGAAAAACAATAAAGGAATTGGAAAGAGAAAAGGTGATATTCCGAATCCTGGTCCTGACCCCTAATTGCCCCCAGAGATTTTCTATAAAACCAAGGTGTTCATTATAGGAGAGGTCAAAAAAATCGGCGACCCAGATATAAATTTCGGTCAGCCTGCTTTCGTATTTAGGATACAGGGAAAGAATAGTCCGGCCCGACGAAAAGAGAACCATCCCAAGAAGATATAAACCTATGACAATTATGGCTATGGCCAGAAGGATGGAAAAGATCCGGGGTATATGCCTTTGCTGCAGAAACTGTACCAGGGGTTCCATCACAAAGGCCAAAAGCAAGGCTATGGTAAAGGGCAGTATCACCGG
>JAIRNJ010000266.1 GCA_031258115.1 Treponema sp.
CTCTGGATACAGATTTCGGAACAGGACAATCTGGGCTGGCATTTTTGGGAAAACTATACCGAAGTCATAAGCAAAATCAATCCGAAAGTGGGAAAAGCGGTGAGAAACCTGGGTTTCCCGGAAACCGCCCGGGATTTTGACCGCTATGTCAACTTTCTGTACGATAACGTCCCCCAGGTGGCTAAATTCATCATAGTGCTCGACGATTTTCACCTGATCCACAACCCGGCGGTACTGCGTTATTTTGAACGCACCTTTAGAACCCGTATGGGAAACCATACCGTGTTCATCCTTTCCAGAACGGAACCCCGGTTCAACACACTGACTGCCCTGTCCAAAGGCTGGCTATCCCATGTTTCCGCCGAGGATCTCCGCTTTAGCGAGGAAGAAACCGCCCGGTATTTTGCCCTCCACGGGATGTCCCTTCCCCGGGATGAACTTCTGCGGGTGTATCAGGACACGGAAGGCTGGGCCCTGGTCATTGACCTTACCGCCAGAGACATGAAGAGCCATCAGGGCCGCCTCCCCGATCTGCTCTGGAAGGATTCCATAAAGAAAGCCATGGAGCGGATATTTCTTTCCATGGACAGAGCAACCCAAAGACTCCTCATCAAATGCTCCCTGGCGGAACACTGGCCCGGGGAATTCCTTGAAGCCCTCGACCCGGAGGGGAAGAGCATCGCCGCCCTGGGAGACTACAGTTCCGTGATCCGCTACGATCTCTACCTTAACGGCTACCGCATCCACCATATCTTTCTGGAATACATCAGGGAAAAACAGGGAGAACTCGAAAAGTCCGAAATCCACGCCGTTCTTCTCTGGAATGCCGAATGGTGCGTCAAAAACAACCTCGTCATGGAAGCGGCGGCCCATTATGGAAAAATCGAAGAGTACAAGGGCCTCATGCAGCTAATCAATTCCCTGCCGAGGCTCCTGCCGGTCAGCATGGCAAAATATCTTTTAAGCCTCATTGGGAACCTGCCCCTTCCCAAAGAAAAAGAAAATGATGAGGATCACCTTTTTTTGCATTATATTATGCGTCCCAAGCTCCTGATGCTCAGCACCCGTTTTGATGAATCCTACAGAGAATACCTCCTCACCATAGAGCGCTTTGAAAAATTGATTTCAAACCCCCATGAACAAGCCGCCGAAGGGATACATTACCGTATCCTTGCGGCAGCCTACAACAGCATGGGCACCCTGAGCCTCTTCACCAGCCGCTGGACAAAGGATTACAACTTTCTCCCCTGGTTCGAAAAGGGAAACTACTATCACCATAAAAATCCCCAGGTTCAGCCGGTACAGTTTACAAAATGCTCAATCGGCGCCTATGTGTGCCAGATCGGCTCCCCTGCCGCAAAGGGGGAATTTGAAAAATCCATTGAGGCCCTTAGCCCGGCGATCCCCCTTGCTTCCGATTCCCTGGGCGGCTACCTTTACGGCACGGATGTGCTGGCATGGGCGGAACTGGCATATTTCCGGGGGAATCTCGACGAAGCCGAACAATACGCGCGGGAGGCGCTTTTCAAGGCAAGGGAAAAAGATCAGTACGAAGTGGAACACCGGGGACTTTTTATCCTGCTCAGAATAGAACTTCACCGGGGAAATTATGAGGCTGTCGTCGCCCTGCTGAAGCAGATGGACTCCCTGTTGCAGGAAAGCGTTTTCCTCAACCGGCTTATCATCAACGACACGGTAACCGGATGGTTCTTTGCCCATATCGGCATGATAAACCGCATGGCGCACTGGCTCAGGAACGAATTTGATGAAATGGAGATCTATTCCAACTATCACAGCCTGGAAATTCTGGTAAAAGCAAAAAAGTTCCTTGCGGAACAGGACTACGAGGCGGTTTTGACCTTTTTGGGCTGGAAGGTAAGCCTGGAAAGTCTCGGCAGCTTCCACCTTGGGCGTCTTGAAATGGCTGTTCTGGAAGCCGCGGCCCGCCTTCATCTGGAAGATGAAAAAGGAGCTCTAAAAAGTCTGGAAAACGCGTGGGAAATGGCTTCTCTCAATGACCTTGAGATGCCCTTCATCGAACTGGGGGATGAAATGTGCCTCCTTTTCAGGGCTGCGCTCAAGACAGAGACATCCATTCCCCGGCCCTGGCTTGAAAGCATAGACAAGAAGGCTTCTGTCTATGCAAAAAAACTTGCCATTGTGGAACGGCAGTTCCGGGAAGAAAACGCCGGGAAGATCTTCCTTACACGGCGGGAAAGAACAGTCCTCGAAGGGCTTGCCCAGGGCTTCACACGGGAAGAAATAGCCCGAAAGGGAGATATGCCGGTAAGCGCCGTCAAAACCATAATCAAACAGCTCTACACCAAACTGATGGCGGTAAACCGCGCCGACCTCATCGGAATCGCAACCAAAAAAGGACTCCTGTAGAGAGGGTTAAGAAGATAAAATTCCATCTCCGGGCTCCACTTTGCGGAAAAGCCGCCTTCAAGGTCTTGACTTAGCTATAATTGTGTATAAGATTTACTATATATGAGCGATTATCTCGATCCAAATAACGAAGAACTCCTCAAGGATTTCTTTAGTGAAGCCCAGATGCAGGTTGATACCCTGGAACAGAATATTCTGGTGCTGGAGAATGAAGGCGGAAACAAAGAGGCGGTAGACGAGATCTTCCGGGCGGCTCATACCCTGAAAGGCGGTTCCGCCACGGTAGAAATGATGGAACTCTCCCACTTTACCCACATGGTGGAAGATGTTCTTGATGCGATCCGCTCGGATAAGCTTGCCATAAATGAAGATGTGGTAGACACCCTGCTTTCCGCCATTGATATCATCAAGGCGATGCTGGAACAGCGCATGAACGGCGCAGTCTACCAGGAAGATACGTCCCAGATGGAGCAGCGTTTGGAAGCCCTGATTCCGGAAGGCGCCAAGGGCAAAAAAGCTTCGGCCAAAAAACCGGCCGCACCCGCGGCTCCTCCTCCCCCGCCTGTTGCCGCTCCGGCGGCGCCTGTTGCCAAGACTCCCTCTTCAAAGGGAACGCTTTCCGAATACGAACTCCTGGAACTTCGGGAAGCGGTAGACGGATCGCTGCCGATCTACAAGATTTCAGTCAGCTTCGATGAAAACAGCCTCATGAACACGGTAGGGGGCATTCAGGTTTATGCATCCCTCAAGGGCTCCGGTACGGTGCTCAAAACCTCACCGGATTTTGAAGCTCTCTACGAAGATAACTTCTACCCTGTTGTTGATTATTACTACGCCACAACCAAAACCCTGGACGAAATCAAACGCTATGTTTCCATTCCGGATGTAACCCTTTCCTCGGAAATTCAGAATATTGAAGAACTGCTGGGCGCCGCGGTAAAGCCCCAGACTCCCGCGGCCCCAAAAGCCGCCGCGCCCGCCGCTGTTCCCGCAGCCCCTGCGACTCCCGCTCCGGCCGCGGCCCCTGCCGCTCCCGTATCTGCCGCACCCGCCGCTGCTCCGGGAAAACCCGGCGCCGGCGCTTCGGAAGACGCAAAAAAAGCCGGAAAAGAAGCCGGTTCCATCCTCCGGGTAGACAGCAAACGTATCGACGATCTGCTCAACCTGGTTTCCGAAACGGTAATCACAAAGGCGACTTTCAACCAGATATCCTCTCAATTTAACGATTTGTCGGGGGAATTCCACGGCCTGGAAGCCGTATACCGGGAAAAAATCAAGAACCTCTTCGACGATCTCCCCGAATATCTGGAAAAAATCCAGGAAGGTCTCTCGATCAAGGATATACGGAAGCTTATAAGTGAAAAATACGGCGATATATTCACCCTTTTTGACAGTTTTGAAATATCCATGAAGAACAGCATGGGTAAATTCCGTTCCACCAGCCAAAACCTGGGGCGGATCACCGGTGAACTGCAGGAAGGCGTCATGCGTATCCGCATGGTACCGATCAGCCAGATATTCAGCCGTTTCCCCCGGCTCGTCCGGGATCTTTCCAAATCCCTCAACAAGAAAATTAACCTGGTTATCGAAGGTGAGGAAACCGAACTGGACAAGTCGGTTATTGAAGACCTTTTGGATCCGATCATGCACTCCGTGCGGAATTCCATTGATCACGGAATCGAATCCCTGGATGAACGGAAAGCCGCCGGAAAACCGGAAGAAGGCATGGTACTCCTCAAGGCCGCCAACGAAGGGAACATGATCGTTATCGAGATCGCCGACGATGGCAAGGGCATTGATGTGGAATCCGTCAAACTCAAGGCGGCGGAACGGGGCCTTATCAGCCCCAACAAGATCCTCACCGATGTGGAAGCCTTCAACCTCATCTTTGAGCCCGGCTTCTCCACCGCCAAGCAGATCACCGCCATATCCGGCAGGGGAGTCGGCCTGGATGTTGTACGCCGTTCCATCGAAAAACTCAACGGCACGGTTACGGTCAGCTCGGAAAGGGGCAAGGGTACCAAGTTTACGATCAAGCTGCCCCTTACCCTGGCCATTATTCAGGGCCTCCTTGTGCGGGTGGGTACGGAAATCTACTCGATTCCCATTACCAGCGTCATAGAAAGCCTCAGAATCAAGCCCGAAGACATCAAAATGATCGACAACTACGAGGTCTTCAATATCCGCAGCGATGTGATAAGCCTTTTGCGGCTCAACCGGCTCTTCGGAATCAAGACCGAGGAACAGCAGGACTATAACTTCATCGTTATCGTCGGTACTGCCGAAAAGAAAATGGGCTTCATGGTGGACAGCCTCATCGGGGAGGAAGACGTGGTTATAAAGCCCCTCCGGGATCAGTTCACCAATTCCCCGGGCATTGCCGGCGCTTCAATCCTTGGCGACGGTTCGGTCTCCCTCATCATTGATGTAAGTCAGTTACTGGAGCTGGGGCTCCGCAAGGAAATGGAACAGCGCCGCATCCGCGAGGCTTCAATCCGGTAAGGTAAGGAAAAGACCATGGCGATGATCAAAGATTTGGCACAGGTAAACGCCGAACTGCAGGAACAAAAAGAGCGTGTCGACAATATTGATTACAAGATGATCACCTTTTCGCTCGCGGGAAAGGACTACGGTGTAGACATCATGAACGTGAAGGAGATCGCCAAGGCTGATAAATTCACCTATGTGCCCAATGCCGCAAGTTTTGTCCGGGGGGTTTACAATCTCCGGGGAGACATAATCCCCATCATCGATCTGCGTACCTTCTTTCATCTTCCGGCGGATCGCAAGGAAGACGGACAGGAAAACATGCTTATCCTCCGCATCGAAGACCGGGTCTACGGAACCATCGTGGACAAGATCGACAAGGTTGTAGGGATCAATTCCGAATCCATCCAGCCTCCCCATCCCATTTTTGGGGATATAAACATTAAATTTATCTCAGGCGTTGTGGAAAATGCCGGGGATCTCTACATTATCCTCGACGTGGTGCGGATCTTTACCCAGAGCGAAGAAGAGAAGCAGAAACCCAGGGGTACAATAGCCGCGGAAAGCGCCGGAACCAACTTCTACGTAAAGCCCGCAGGCGAACCCCCGGCGGCGGAAAGCCGTGCCCCGCGTAACGAACAGACCATAGAGTTCATCAAGGAGAGCCTGCGGGCCCTGCGGAATTTCAATGCCAGCCTGATCAACGAAGAATGGCTTTACCAGCGTTTTGCCATGTGGAGCGGCGCCCGCTCGGAGACGGAACTGCAGCTTAAAAATGCCTCCGATGCGGACGATTTTCTCTCTCCCTTCCTCTCTCCCTTTACCGGAACCTTCTGGGATGACGATTATGCCGCCGCGGTAAAAAATATGCTGCCCCAGTTTTCGTCCAACAGTATTCAGATCTGGAACCTGGGCTGTGGTAAGGGCTATGAATCTTTTTCGTTTGTATGTATACTCAAGGCACGGTATCCTGATAGCCGCGTCAAGATTTGGGCCAATGACAGCGATATTATGGCGATTAGCCAGGCGCCGAATATGAGTTTTGATCTGGATGAAGTGCCGGAGTATTGCCGGCCCTACATGATCAAGGGAAAAAACGGGTATAGTTTTAATCAGGAGATCAAGGACTCAATTGTTTTTGAATATCATGATGTCCTGAACGATAACCCCCTGCCGGAACTGGATATAATCCTGGGGCGGGATATTCTTTCGTTTTTCCCGGTACAGGATCAGGAAAAGCTTATTGCGAGCTTTGTAGAAAAGCTCAAGAGCCGGGGAATCATTATATTGGGGCGGAATGAAAAGCTGGTTGGGGAAGAATGGTTATCCCTGTCAACCGATCCGGTTTCCGCTTTCACGCATAATGCATAAAGCTTCGCTTTATGTTCGATTGACTTTTGGGCTTGGTAAATAAATGAAAAGCCATATTGAAAGGAGCATTTTATGAGAGTTGAGTATATTAACCCCTTTGTTGAAGCTGCCTTCAATGTATTGAAAGAAGTTCTCAATACGGAAGTAAAACGGGGTGATCTCTACCTTAAGGACTCTACCATGCAGATCATGGGCGTCGCCGCTCTGGTCGGCCTTGCCGGAGACGTGGAAGGCCGGGTTCTCTTTGATATGACAAAAGAAACTGCGCTTTTTATCGCCAGTGCCATGAACGACGAAGATATGAAAGTGCTGGATGACATGGTAAAGGCCACCATTACCGAATTGGCCAACATGGTCACCGCGCAGGCAGTTACCAAACTCCACGATCTGGGCTTTAAGTTTGACCTTACCCCGCCCGCACTCTTTACCGGCGAAAACATGGAGATCTCCAATAACCTCAAGGTCGAAGCCCTGATCGTCCCCATGGAACTCGGCGCCGGCGGCAAAGTTGAGATCAATGTAGTAATCAGGGAACGGCTGTAAGTTTCAGAAAACTCCTGTTTGTTCTGATACCTGAATATGTAAATGATTGCCATAAAAATAGGATGGTGTATTATATTGAAGGGAACACGGGCGGTTAGCTCAGTTGGTTAGAGCACCAGTATGACACGCTGGG
>JAIRNJ010000272.1 GCA_031258115.1 Treponema sp.
ATCAAACAGGGAATTTCCGCCTTGAGGACTGCCTGGCTTCTCGATGATCTTGACAGGAAATTTCCCGGCCAGCATTACGACTGGCTGGCAGTGTTGTTCCGCAAAAAAGCGCAGTATTCCTACAACGAAGCGATAAGCCGCGAGCAGTCGGGAGAGGAAACCCTCTCCGGCATCAAGGTAATGGGGCCGGACACGGACAAAAACTACAGTTACGAAGGGGTACTGTATCTTTGCGCTTATCTGAGATACAAGTACGGGGCCCATGCAAACCCGGAGCAGCGGAAAACATCACTGGAAGATGCCCGCAGAACCATCGCAAAGATATTCGGTATGGGCCGTTCCTCAAGGGACAAACCGGGCCCCCTCCTGGAACATGCCCGCGAAATTTACGATGCGATCAACAAAGAATTAAACGAAAACGATCAATAGGCAATATGTCAATATGCGCAACATCAGGCTCCTGATTGCCTACGACGGCACCGGATTTTCAGGATGGGAAAAGCAGAAAGAGAGGAGAACCGTTCAGGGGGAAATGGAAAAGGCCCTGGAGAAGATCTGCAAGGTTCCTGTCAGGATAACAGGTTCCGGCAGGACTGATGCGGGGGTGCATGCCGCAGGACAGGTCGCCAACTTTTATTCACCCGTCGAAAACATGGAGGCGTCCCGCTATGTGCCGGCCCTGAACAGCCTCCTTCCGCAGGATCTCCGCATCATGGAAGCTTCGGAGGCTTCTCCGGATTTTCATGCGCGTTTTGACGCGAAGATGCGGACCTACCGTTACAGCTTCATCTGCGGAAGACCCGCTCTTCCCCAGGAGGCCCGTTATGCGCTACAGTTATGGAGGCAGCCCCGGCCGGCGCTCCTCAACGCGTATTGCCGTTTCCTTCTCGGGGAACGGGACTGCACGGTTTTTTCAAGCCCGCGGGATCAGAGCAAGTCCCGGATGCGCCATATTTTTCAGGCCTGTTTTTTTATCAGTTCAGGCGCCCTTATTTTTGAGATCTGCGCAAACGCCTTTCTCTGGAAGATGGTGCGTTCAATCGGAGGAACCCTGCTTGACTGTGAAGAGAAGGATATTTCAGAAAAAGATTTCAAGACCCTTGTTGAATCGGGGGATCGCCGCCGGGCCGGAGTAACACTGCCGGCAAAAGGATTATGTTTATGGAAAATCGATTACTACAGAAATTAAACCGGTACCGCCCCCGCGGAAACAATTTTTTGTACAGGGCGCTGTTTTTCTCCGCCGCTGTCTGCACGCTTCTTTCCTGCGGGCCCAGGGCAGGCGGGAAGGCCGGGTCAAAGGACTCAGTATCCGTACCGGCAGAATCACTGCCGGCGGCAGCCATGCCAACGGATGTTTCAGGAAAACCCTATGAAGGAAAGCTGCCTGCCGAGCGTATCGTAAGCCTTGTGCCCGCGGTAACGGAGATCCTCTTTGCCGTCGGGGCCGGGAACAGGGTGGCTGCGGTTACCGAATACTGCAACTATCCCCCGGAGGCTCTTGAAAAGCCCAAGGCCGGAGGTTTTTCGGGAGCTTCGGTGAGTGTCGAAACCGTTACCGCGCTTAAGCCGGATCTGGTTCTCCTCTCGGGTGACATGCATGCCCGTGTCCGCAGCATGCTGGAGGAACTTTCCATCCCCTGTTTTGCGGTGGAGCCGCGTAATTTTGAAGAGGCCTACGCCGCCATTGAAACAATAGGAAGGCTTTCAGGCTGTGTTGAAGGGGCGGAAAAAGTAATAGAGGAAATGAAAAGCAAAATCGCCCTTGCCGCGGAAAAAAGCCCGGAGGACAAAAAGCCGAAAGTCTATTGGGAACTTTCCGCGGATCCCCTGATGAGCACAGGGGGAGGGACGTTTATCAACGAGGCCATTGAAAAGGCAGGGGGAGTAAACATCTTCGGCGATCTTGCCCAAAGCTGGCCCCAGGTTAGTTCGGAAGCGGTGCTGGAAAGGCGGCCCGACTGGATCCTCACCGGAGACGACCCCTACATGAAAACAGATATTTCAGTCTTTGCCGCCCGTCCCGGCTGGAACAGTATTCCTGCCGTCAGGAACGGATGCATTGCCGCGGTAAATTCGGACAGCCTTTACCGTTACGGCCCGCGCCTTGCCGATGCGGTGCTGGAAATTTCATTGCTTCTCTTTGGGGAAGATAAATGATACTGAATCTTGAAGGCGTGGAAGCGCTTATCTTTGATCTTGACGGTACCCTTATCGACTCAATGGGCGTATGGAAAAAGATAGATGAAGACTTTCTTTTGAAGCGGAACATTCCTATACCCGGCGGCTACAAGGATGCTGTAGCGGCCTTGAGTTTTGTTGAAGCTGCCCGGTACACCAAAGACTATTTTTCCCTGAATGACAGTATCGATGCCATAATAAGTGAATGGATGGACATGGCGCGGCATGAATACGCAAACACCATCCCTCTCAAGCCCGGCGCCGCCGAATTTCTGGAAGCGCTGCGGAAGCGGGGAATAAAGTTGGGAATTGCCACAGGTTCTTCAGAGCTTCTCTACGAGGCGGTACTCAGCCGGCACAATATCAGGGATTATTTTCAGGCGATCTGTTCTACAGACGGCGGGAGCCGGGGTAAGTCTTTCCCGGATGTGTTTCTCCGTGCCGCCGGGATCCTTTCGGCAAAGCCTGAAGCCTGCCTTGTCTTTGAGGACATCCCCGAAGCGGCGCAGGCCGCCGGAGCTGCCGGGATGAAGCTTGTCGGTGTACTTGATCGTTTCTCCTGCGACAGATGGAAGGAGCTTGAGGAGCTTTCAATCGCTGTAATTAAAGACTACCGGGAGATTAGCATACCCTCATCAAAAACAACCGGATTTTAGGAATTTTCGCCACGAAGGGCACGAACAGACACGAACGGATCGGGAAATTTAGAGAGTTTGTTCGTGTGGTTCAATTTCTTCAACGTTATACTGATTTTGCACTATTTACCAATTAAAAAAATAAACGCCGGCGCCCTGTCCGCGGTACATTGCGCCTTTTCAAAACAAGCGTTATACTTCCCTATATGGATACCGTTCCTCCCATCCTGCCCCCCACCGATGACTGGATATTCAAACTCCTCTTCGGCGACGAGCGGC
>JAIRNJ010000297.1 GCA_031258115.1 Treponema sp.
AAAGCCGGCCAAAATTGCACATAACAGTATATGCTTCCCGGGAAGAGGCGGCGGAGCTTTACCCCTTCGCAAGTTTCCTTTCCGCCCTGTCAAACAGCCACTGAACAACTCCGCAGAGAGCGATGTACAGCAGAAAAATATCGAGGTATGCCTCAATGTAGTTGTAGCCTCGTGCCGCCTCAATCCGGGCAACGGCGGTAATGTCTCTCACGGTCATGATAAAGGCCAGGGAGGTGTTTTTGATCAGGGTAACGGTAAAGTTTGAAAGGTTGGGCAGGGCGAAGACAAAGGCCTGGGGCAGGATCACCAGGCGGTAGGCGAGGGGCGTGCTCATGCCCAGGGCCCGCGCCGCTTCCATCTGGCCCCTGTCCACGGTGAGCAGGGCCGAGCGGAAGATTTCCGAAAGGCCCGCCGCGCTGTTCAGAGAAAAAACCGCCCATGCGTAGATTATGGGGGGCAGGGCGAAGATGTCGATGCCGAGTCCCAGGCTTTTTGTAAACGCATTGAGGAGGCTGGGAAGGATGCTGTACACGATGAGGATCTGGAGTACCATCGGTGTACCCCGTATAAAAGAAATATAGATCCCCGCCAGTGTATCAAGGGGTCTGATACGATAGATGCGGCAGAGGGCCAGAAGAAAGCCCAGCGGAGAGGCGATGAGAAGGGACACTGCGGTAATATTGACGGTAACGGGTATTGCGGCGGCAGCCCTGAGCAGGGCGGCAAGCATGAAGGGAAGATTAAGTTCCATCAGTCCCGCACTTTTTCTGCAGAATTTTTTTGGTTTTCAAGACTGCTCTTCCCTCTGGAGAGAAAGCGTTCCAGAAGGCCGAAGCCTCTTTCGATGAGGATGGTCAGGGCCCAGTAGACAAGAGACAGGGCAATGTAGATCTCAAGTCCGTAGGCTCCGTAGTTTCTGGAGATGATCAGGGTCCCCTGTCCCATCATGTCTATCATGCCGATTGTGTAGGCCAGCGCGCCTTCTTTCATCAGCGCAAGCAGGGCATTGCAGAAGTTCGGGAGGGCCGCCACGGCAGCCTGGGGGAGGATCACCAGAAGAAATGTTTTGTGTTCGCCCAGGCCCAGCGCCAGGCCCGCCTCCCTCTGACCGGGATCAACCGAGACGTATGCCGAGCGCATGAGTTCCGCCATATTTGCGGCAAACAGCAGCGTTAGTGTAACGATGACGAATACGCCCCGGTACATGCTGTCGATATTGATGCCGAAGAAGAAGCGGGACAGGAGGGGCAGGGCATAGTAGACGATGAAGAGGAGTACAATCGACGGCGTGCAGCGCATTGCCGTGATGTATGCGCCCGCAAAGCGTTTGCCGATTCCCTGTTTTTTCAGTCTTCGGGAGGCAAGGCAGAAACCCAGAATCGTTCCAAAAAACACTGTTCCTGCCACGATGAAAAGCGTTACCGGTAAAAATGCCAGCAGCCGGGGAAGAACAGTGATTATGTACTGCGGATTAAAGGGCCTGCCCACGCCTGTCAAATATACTGGAAAATATCTTCACCAAAGTACTGCAGGGACAATCGGCCCAGGGTACCGTTGGAGACCAGTATCCCAATCGCCTTCTCGTACTTGCCGGCCAGATCCTCCTGCTGTTTGTTGAAGAGCGGGTAGGTAGGGATGGCCTTGTATGCGGCATAGGAGAGCCGGTTTGCATAGGCATGCCACGCGCCCTCCTGGTCCTCCACCGTCCGCTGGAAGGTGAGTTTAAGATCGAAGAACGCATCGTAACGGCCTTCCACCACCCAGGTATACGCATCGGTTATGATGAACACATCCGAGGGGATAAGATGTATCGGCGTGTCCGGGTGGGCCTTGTTAAAGTCTTCCACCACCGAGTATTGGGCGCTCTGGGGCGGGATAGGAACAAGCTTGCCCGAGAAGCGGGCAAAGGATTCCAGATCCTTTATCTCGTTGGCGTTTTCGCTCCTGAAGGCGATGCCGATGACGCTTGCGGCAACATAATGATTGGGGATGATGAATTTCTGTTTCCGCTCTTCGGTGATCCATGCCCCCTTGGTTCCCCCGGCATATTTTCCCGTCTCAATGCCGATGAGAAGATCGTCGTCGCTGGTGGCTACGAACTCAAATTCATACTCCGGGATGAGTTCATCCACCGCCTTCATTACCGCTACCTCAAAACCGTCGCTTTCGCCCTTGTCGTTGACAAAGTTGTAGGGAGCGCTGGCCTGGGTATGGGCTATGCGTACCCGCTGCGCCGCGGCGGTTCCCGCGTTTCCCTTGTCTCTGGAAGCTCCCGCAAAGACCGCGGAAACCGTTAGCAGCGCCAGCACTGCGGGCATCAGCTTTTTCAGAATGTTCATAGGATACTCCTTCAAATTTTTAATCCTAGTATAACGCTATGAATTATAAATTGCAAGCATCCCGCACCCAGTTGAGCCGCCTTGTTTCCGTGTTTCTCGGTATGGTGCAATCCGCCCCCAGGATCACCCCCCTTCTCCCCGCCCCGGCAATGAGACGGCGGGTTTCCGCCTTTACAGCCTCTTCATCCCCGGTAAAGAGGAGGCTTCCGGCAGTATTGTCAAAGCCGCCAATCACCGGCTTGTTATGGAAGAGTTTTTTGCCTTCCGCCAGGGGAACTTTTTCACAGACAGAGGCCCAGTTGATCACCTGGGCCGGATAATCCCTGTAGCGGGAAAGATCGTTCCTGTGGCCCTCGTAGCCGCAGACATGGAGCAGGTTCAACGCTCCGGGAGCCTTCGCGCTTCCGGCCCTGTTGGCCTCTTCCAGCACGGAAATATCCGAAGGGCTTACCACTTTTTTATGGGCCTCTCCGTCCAGTCCCTCCGGATCCTGGGTGGAAAAATAGATTCCGTCGGCGCCTCCTTCGGCGATCACCCTGCGGGCAAGGCAGCCCAGATCTTCGGCCGCCGTATCAAGGGCCTGCTTTACCATCTTCGGGTCTTCACCGGCGAAACGGGCAAGCATATCGTCGGCCCTTTTTCCCAGCCGGCCCTGCCTTACAAAACGGAAAGTTGTTGCGGGAGAAAAAATGTTGTAGAAACAGAGTACTTCCTTTCCAAAGAGAGAGGTAAGGGTTTTGGCGAATTCCACCTGCTTTTCGATCCATGGATGCTTTTCCCCGAGGGGCTTGATCCCCCTCAGCCCGGACACCTTCTCCGCGCCGGCAAAAATTTCATTCGGATACAGGAAGAAACCGTCGGTCATTATCTTGAGGAAGTCAGGCCGATATTCGCAGTAGAACTTTTTGTGACCTGCGATGTTCTGTTCGATCAGGGAAGGATCGGCCAGGCCGTCCCGCAGTTCATCCTGCAGATAGTGATACCAGAACCCCGCAGGGATTCTGTCCGTTTCTTCGTTGTGCATGGCCTTTAAGACCCATTCACGTTTATTCATGATACCTCCATTAAAAATTAAAAATATCCTTGTTTAATCGGCCCTGAAGATCCCGCTTTTTCTCACGGTAAAATCCATCCTTGCCGCCTCAGGACGGCTTGCGGACTTGGCTGCCGCGGCAAGCATCCCCTGCTGTACCCGGTAGGGGATTGCGTCTGTTTCGGGCTGAAGCCGCTCCCATCTTCCGCTGCTCCCGAGCTGCCATGCCTGACAGTTGTCCTGAAAGTAACTAAGGAGAATGTCGTGCACCCTGCGGCGGAGATCTTCCTGCAGCACCGGGAACATTAATTCTACACGGCGTTCCAGATTCCGGGGCATCCAGTCGGCGCTGGAAAGGTAGAGTTCATCCGCGCCGCCGTTGGCAAAGTAGTAGATCCGGGAATGTTCCAGATAGTGACCCACAACACTTATTACCCTGATGTTTTCGGAAAGTTCAGGCATCCCGGGAATAAGGGTACAGATCCCCCGGACACAGAGTGAAATTTTTACACCGGCCCTGCTTGCCCGGTAGAGTGAGCGAATGATGTCCTGATCGACGAGGGCGTTGAGCTTTGCCATGATCCTGCCCGGATATGCGGCGCTGGAACGCCGTTCTTCCCTTTCGATCAGTTCCAGAAGTCTCCGTTTAAGATTTACCGGGGCAATGCTGATCAGCCTGGTGGGCTGGATCATCGAGTAGCCTGAGATCATGTTGAACAGTATCCCCGCGTCGTAGGCCAGTTCTTCCCGGCAGCTAAAGAGGGAGAGATCCTCGTAGAAACGGGCAGTCTTGTCGTTGTAATTTCCCGTGGAAAGGTGAAGGTAACGGCGGATCTGTTCCCCTTCCTTGCGCACAACCAGCGTTATCTTCCCGTGAACCTTAAGCCGGGCAAGGCCGTAAACAACCACGGCGCCGGCTTTTTCAAGGCGGTTTGCCCAGGAGATGTTCCGCTCTTCATCAAAACGGGCCTTGAGTTCCACCACCGCCGTTACATGCTTCCCGGCAAGGCTCGCCTGTTCCAGCGCCCTGACAATGGGACTGTTGCCGCTTGTCCTGTAGAGGCAGGTTTTGATGGCGATTACGCCGGGGTCCTGGACGGCTTCCTGAAAGAACCGGAGTACCGGATCGAAAGATTCATAGGGCAGATGGAGGAGCAGATCCTTTTCCCGTATCGTATCCCAGATCGATATGTCCTCGCTGAAACCGGGATTGGCATAGATCTTCCAGTTTTTTTCCCGCAATCTGTCGAAGCCGGGAACATTTACCAGTTCGTCAAGCGCGCCGAGGTTGAGAGGGCCCGGAATCTCGTAGAGATCCTGACTGTCAAGAGAGAGCCGCCGGGCAAGCATATCCCGAAGCCTGTCGCTGTCCGGCGAATAGCTCATTCGCACCGCCATGGATCTGTCCCTGCTTTCCAGAACTTCTTCCATGGCTTCAATAAAATCTTCGTCCCGTTTTTCATCTACAGAAAAATCCGCATCCCTGTTCACCTTGAAGAGCATGGTTTCCAGTACCTTAAAACCGGGGAAGAGCTTTCCTCCCCAACTGCGTACCAGATCCTCCAGAAGCGTCCAGGAGGAATCTCCGGGGAAGCGTATGATGCGATCCAGCACCGGAGGAATCAGTACCATTGCCGTCTTGTCTTCCGCGGCGGATGTTTCCCCTTCGGCGCGCAGCAGGAATACACAGTTGAGGGACAGGCTGTCAATGGCAGGGAGTTCTTCTCCTTCTTCAATGCGGAGGGGCGTAAGTACCGGATACACACGGGAATCAAACCAGGATTCCAGGTACTTTTTCTGCTCATCCGTGTAGGAATCCGCGCGCACCAGGCGCAGTCCTTCAGCCGCCATGCCGGGAAAGATGTCTTCGGTAAGACAGCGGTACTGTGTCTCTATGATTTCCGCGGTTCGTTCTGAAATTATTGCCAGAAGTTCCGCGGGGCTTAAGCCTGAAAGGTCTCTTTCAACATTTCCGCCGCGCTGAAGCTTTTTCAGCGCAGCCACCCTGACCATAAAGAATTCGTCCAGATTTGAAGAAACGACGGCAAGAAAACGGAACCTCTCCAGGGGCGGCAGATCTTTCCGCAGACCCTCCGCCAGAACCCTCTCGTTAAAATTCAGCCAGGACACTTCGCGGTTAAAGTATTGGGCGCCGGGGAGGGGGTTCTGTGCAGGCTGGTTTTCGTGGTCCATCAGATTAACATGACCTTGTAACCGAATACATCTTCAAAGAGATCCCCCTTTTCTTCCAGCCCCATGAGTTCAAGCGAAAGATCGTGAGGCCCCTGGGTATGCAGCATAATTGTTTCACCCTTCCGTTCCACCCCGAGGAGGCGCAGTTGCCGGGAATGTCCCCGGTCAAGGGAATCGGCCACCCGGAGTATCGAAGAGAGTTTGAGCACCAGAACCCGTTCTTCCCTCTGAAGGGACACATAACTTATATCCGGCTGGGAAGGCGGCGGCCCCCGGTGATACCTCACCACATTGGCAATAATATCCAGCTCTTCACGATTAAGGCCGAAAATCTCCGAATTGCTGACGATGTACGAGCCGTGTTTCTCGTGATCCGCCCCCTGAATAAACATGCCGATATCGTGGAGAATCGCCGCGGTCTCCAGCATCATCCGTTCCCTGCGGCCCATGCCGTGTTCCTTTTTCAGCGCATCAAAGAGGCTGAGGGAAAGATCGGCCACATAGCGGGCATGCTGTTCGTCAAAATGAAATTTCCGCCCCAGGTTTGCGGCCGAAGCGATGATCTGGGAGAAAAATTCCCCTTCAATTTCGCTCTCTCCCCCCAGGGAAAGATTGAGAAGGTAGCCTTCCCGGATGGACTCCATGGGAACCACTACCCCCGCGGCTCCCGTCTCTTCCAGGAAGAGCCGGTACACCAAAAGCCCCGGCACAAAACCCTCCGCCTCGCCGTAAGGTATATGAAGTTTCTGAACACAGTCTTCGATGCTGTAATCATGAATCTTTTCCGCAAAATCCCTGAAAGCTTCCCGGCTTATCATCCGGCACTGTTCGTTGATCTCCTTCCCTATGAGGACGCTGGCGATCCTCGCATCGGAACCGGCGACCACAAAAGTCCGCACATGGGAAAGCTCCATTTCGGCGCTGAGCCTCCGGGCCGTGCTGCGTATGCTTTCATTGAGGTAACGTGCCCGGGAAAGGGAGGAAGCGGGATTCCAGCGGAAACGCTGATCAATCAGTATCGTTCCCAGGCGGAGGCTGTGGGCCGCCACCATCTTTCCCCGCCGGAGGAGCATGATCTCCGTGGAACCGCCTCCTATCTCAATGATCATTGAATTGGCCTTCCAGAAGAGGGGCAGATCCTGCTTTAGGGCATGACGGACGGCCAGATACATGAGCCGGTTTTCCTCTACCCCCTCCACAATGGAAAGGGAAAAGCCCGCCTCCTGCTTCACCCGGTCAACAAAAACATCCCGGTTCCGGGCCGCCCGGATGGCGCTGGTGGCAATGGCGTGAACCCGGGAAACCTCGATACCCCAGCCCGCCAGAATCTCCCGGAAACCCCTGAGCACAGAGAGACATTCCAGAAGACTTTCCCTGGAAAGTTCCCCGGAGGTAAATACATCCCGGCCCAGAGCCACAGGCCGCCCGGCCCGGTCGAGTTCCCGCCAGAGTCCTCCGCTTAGAAGCTCCGCCACCAGAAGCCGTATACCTGTGGAACCTATCTCCAGAACCCCGACGATGGGCGGCTGGTTTTCCGTCCTCATATTTCCCTACAACTTTTCGAGGAGCATGGAGCATTTGCCCGAAGGAATGGGCAGAGTTTTCTTTTTCTTCCCCAGGACATTTATCGTAAAGTAGTAGAGCTTCTCGCTTTCCATGTGAATTTCCCAGCCGCGGCCGGATTTATTGGAGAGGATCGTGATCATGTTTTTCTTTAAGGAAAGGTTTTCTATCCCCATGATTTCCAGATTGGGAATAATCCAGTCCACCGTCTTGCGGGGAAGGGAGATAAAAAGCCCGATGATGTTCTCGATGGTCAGGCAAATCGTTGAAAGCGCGTCATAGGTAAGGGCCTGCATACGGGGAAAGTCCGGCCTTTCCAGCCACTGGGCCGGCCCTTCCTTCAGGGGCAGATATGCTTCCCAGAGATTCCCCTTGTGGTGGTTCCCGTCGGGATTCATCGAATCCAGCATGAAGTAGAGATGCCTGATGGCATAGTCCCTTGCCAGATCCCAGCGCTGGTAGCGTTCAAGTCCCTTGATCACCATGAAGGTGAGGTGGGGATACACGGAACCGCGGTAACCGCAGCCATGTTCTTCAAATTCAGGCTCATTCCGGGCCACCGTGGGAAAAGGGTGGGGAGTACCGAATTGCTGCGGATCCTGAAGCTTGGCAATGATCCGCTCCGCCTTGTCGTCGTTGGGAATCTCCGCCAAGAGAGGCCAGTAGCCGGCAATGGTTTTTATGGGCAGTTGCTTTTCATCTATATCGATATCGTGGTAGAACCCGTCTTCGGCGTTCCACATGAGGGAATTGATCCGTGTCTTGAGGGAAAAATAGCGTTTCTTGTACTGGAAACTGGTTTCCTTGTTGTTGAGAATATCCGCCAGGGCGCTCATATAGAGAACGTTTATGGCCATCATCGCATTGAAGTCCAGAGGATATGCGGCGCTTTCCCTGGGTGAATTTTCCATGCCTCCCGCAACGAGAGGCACCTTGTAAAGACCGTTGGGCTGTTTGAATTCCGAATCTATCCACTCGGCGTAACGGTGGAGTGTGGAAAGCACCTCCTTTATCCGTTTCTTGTTGCCTGATTTATGGTAGAGGTTATATTCGGCCCAGGCAAAAAGAGGGATGCCCAGACCCTGGGGGTTGGATTCGCTGAACACAGGTTCCCCGGTTTCGACGCTATACGCGGAACGGATGGCTCCGTTTTCCTCCTGGTGACTGTAAAACACATCCAGAGTCGGGTGAGCCATGTATATACGGTTGGAATACACCAGAAAAAAAGACGAAAAGATCGCATCGGCCTGCTCAACCACCGGACAGCCCGGATAAAAGAAGAATTTCCCCTCAGGAGCGCAGGTTCCGCCGCCCCCCTTCCAGCAGTCCTGAATCCAGGCCCAGGTCTTGTCATAAATATCGACAAAATCCTGGTCATAAAAGTGGATTTTGGGGAAATCTCGCTTTATCAAAAAGGTACTCCTTGCAAAAATGCTGCATAACGATGTGGGTTGCCTGATAAACAATTTTCCATAAATATGGTTAATTGAGCTTGTCCAAAACTCAAGCGAGTTTTGAAACAGCCTCAATTGAGTATTATTATACATTCAACCATGAAATTTTTCTACGTTTTTTTACAAGTTTTTTTACCTCATTAAAAAAACGCAGGAGCCCTGGGCTCAAGCCCTGGCTTAAGCCCTTAGCTCAAGCCCCTGGTTCAAACCTTTGGCTCAAGCCGGGGGCCCAAACTTCCAGCGCTAATAAAAAATTCTGATATGCTCTACCGCCGTGCGGTGCTTCATCTTGAGTACAAGAACCTGATCCTGGGCCTGATAGACCCAGCCGGAAGAGTCGTAACGCTCAAACTGGGGGTCTGTACGGTAGTCGATATTGTACAACTGGATCTTCGTGAAGGGTTTTATCCCCCGGATCATCATATAATGGGTTTCCCCCATGGGAAAAGTCACCGTAATATCCATGACCGTGCCGTCCATGCTTGCACTCAGCGACCGGGCGGCTGTCCAGGCCCAGATGCCGTTGACTCTTGCCCCGATACCGGCGGCCTTGGGGTAATAATCGCTGAATTCCGGGGATCGGGTTGCCAGAATCCGGTAGATCCGCGGGGCGGAGATCTTCGTATCCACCGGAACAAGGCTCTCGTCACCGGAAAGTCTGAAGCCTGCCGGAATATCGCCCGTTTCATCGGTCAGGGAGAGGGCCGAAAGCACCATACTGCGGCCTACTGCGGCCCATTCTTCCTGGTTTTTCTCTTCCCCCCAGGCCGCCAGGGCCTTTCCCAGCCGGATATTGAATTCGGTGTCCACCTGTCCGCCCCGGACAACCAGTATAAGGTCGTTATGAAGGCGGCGGATGTTTTCCGATATGACAAAACAGGCCTGATCGGCAAGTCTTTCAAACGGATTTTCCCCCAGGTTGTATTGGGCCCTGAGATCCAGGTCTCCTTCGAGGATTCCCGCGGTGGATTCGAGGCCTAGAGTCGCCGGATCGATGGAACGAATAAGTTCCCGGCCATCATCAATGAAGTTGAGGTAGGCTCTGGTTGCCAGAAATTCAAAAACATGGGGTTCCTTGAGAATATCCAGAGATTTTTCATTGATAAGCCGGGAAAGACGGCTGATCTTTTCCCGTTCAAGGCTGATAAAGGAACGGAACGCGAGATCCATGCGGCCCAGGTACACCGAAGATTCATAGCTGTAGCGGTTTCCCGTGATGAACGAGGCGGGGATAGCGGAAACCGCGGCCTTGTAACTCCCCCGGCGCAGCGCTTCACCCGCGTAGGCGACGACCGAATCTTCATCCCCGCGGCTTGTAATGGTTCTGGTTAACAGGGAAAAGTTCTGATCCCGCCAGCGGGCGATTTCCGTATCGTAGAGACGGCGGGTTTCCGCCCGGGAAATGATAAAATCTTTGGGGCTGAAGCTCTGCTGTTCCGGTACGGGGCCGTAGGAGATATCCTGACCTCCCTCCGTCAGGATGAGGATGCCGCTTTCCTCCCCCCGGGCGGAACGGGCAAAGGCATAGATCAACCCGTCGACGCCGATATTGATCTCTCCGTTTCCATTGTCCCTCACCCGTGAAGTCCGCAGGGGTCTGAAAGGCAGTTCCAGCGCTTCAATTCCTTCCGCAAAGGATGAATGGATCTGCAATTCCACCCGGCCCGAAACATAGTGGGTGCTGAACAGAAGCTGTACACCGCCGGGCAGACTGAAAACAGCCGTTTCTCCGGAAATTTCCAGGCTTTCCGGGAAGACGTTTGTCTTTGCGCCATCTGAATCTACCAGGCAAAACCCGCCGTTTTCGTTTCCGTCCAGCCGGAATTCGAGGCCGCCGAAGAAAACGCCGGCTTCTCCCTCCAGCGGAAGACGCCCATGAATTCCTGAACCGTTATTCTCCTGGCCGGTCCTGTACCGCCCGCTTACCACCATGCTGCCTATGCGCCGGGTAAAACTTCCCTGCTTTGTAAACTGGATTAGTACCAGAAAGACAAAAATTCCTGCATAGAGAAACAAGAGGGCGAAGATTCGGGGGAAAACCGGTTTTCTCATGGCTGACACTGTGTCTTGTCTCCTCCTTGCCGATAATAAAGTAATTAGATACTATCCATTTATATCAGAGGCTGTTCCTGAATGTCAAATTTCGGAACGGACGCAGGAATGAGGCTTTCCCGAAACTTCAGTTTTTTTTCAGGACAGGCCCGAATACTTTTGTATGATTAGATCCCGTTTATATAGTGTTTGTGTTGTTTTGATTTCATTTGGTTTTCTCTGGTCCTGCGCGGGAACTCCGTCCGCAAAGCCCGAAAGTCCCCGTGAACATGCCGGGGCTTCTCTTCCTGAGGAAAGGGAAGCCGAAACCCTTCCCCCCGCGGTCAAGCCCCCGGAGCGGCCTCCTCTCACCGGTACCCAGTCGATTCTGGAGAGGATGGGAGAGCTTCTGGAGGCGGGAGACTATCAGGGCGCCCTGGCCCTCTTCGGGAGGATCGAGAGTCCCGATGCCGGGAGCGCCGGCATCAGGCTCCTCAAGGCATCGGTGCTTCTTTCCGCAGGGGACAGACCGGGAAGCAGGGCTCTTGCCGAAGAAATCATCTCCGGCGATCCCCAAAACACCGAAGCCCTCTATATACTTTCCACAATCGAATTTGCCGAGGACAGGGGAAAGGAACAGCAGGCCCTTTTGGAGAAGATTCTTAAAATAGAGCCGAACAATACCGATGCTCTGGTAGATTTGGGGAACATTTTTGTACGTACCCGGTCATGGAAAAACGCCGCCGGCTATTTTGACAAGGCCCTGCAGATCCAGCCGGAAAACGGCGGAGCGCTGCTGGGCCGGGCCTCGGTGTACCGCTTTAACCATGACCGGAAAAACGCGGAGCGGCTCTTCAACCGGGCCGTTGAACTGTACCCCGACTGGGCCGAAGCCCGGCATGAGCGGGCCCGGCTTCTGAGGGAATGGGACAATCCCCATGCGGCCCTTGAGGATCTCGACAAGGCAAAAAGCCTGGAGCCCGGCAGCTACTTTATCGCCGCGGACCGGGGAAACGCACTCAACGATCTGGGCCGGAAGAGGGAAGCCCTGGAAGAGTATGAACGGGCGATCGGCATAAATCCGGATATTTTTGTTGCCTATGTGTACAGTTCCGGCATCAAGTTTGATCTGGGGGACATTGACGGCGCGGACAGGGATTTTTCCCGGCTCGTGGCTCTGAGGCCCGATTATTACTTTGCCTACGAAGGACTCGGTATGGTAAAGATGCGCAAGCAGCTCTGGGCCGAAGCGCGGGACGCATTCCGGGAATGTTACAAGTATGCCCCAAAGGAATGGTACTATGCCCTCCTTGCCGCGATGAACTGGATGCGCTCGGGTAAACCAAGCGATCCCCGGCAGTTTCTTGCCCAGGCTCTCCGGGGCCTGCAGCGTGAATCGCCGGAATGGTACCTGCTGCGGCTCTACCATGATCTTTCGGGCGACAATGATATTGTTGTACGGATCGATAAAGAAAAGAATCCTGATACCAAGGCCAGGATGCTTTTCTATCTGGCCCACTATTACGATATCCGGGGCAACAAGAATCTTGCCGGAATTTATTTTTTACGGGTAAGGGAACTTGACCGTAAAGCCATACCGGAATGGAGACTCAATGAATGGGCCATAGAGGAGCGGAATCTGGATGCAAGATAACATTGTTACTGTCTCTCTGGGGGAACGCAGCGTTACCCTTATCGGTACGGCCCATGTTTCCCGGGAGAGTATTGATGAAGTCAAGGCCCATATACGGGACGAAAAACCCGGCATGGTTTGTGTCGAACTTGACGGCGGCCGTTTCAAATCAATGGATTCCAAAGACGACTGGGAAAGACTCAATGTGTCAAAGGCCTTCCGTGAAGGGAAGGGCTTCCTCCTTATAGCGAACCTTGTGCTGGCAGGTTTTCAGCGCCGCATGGGAGTGGGGCTCGGAGTCAAACCCGGCGAAGAGATGCTGGCCGCCTGCGATGCCGCCAAAGAACTGGGCATACCGTACCGTTTCTGCGACCGGGAAGTACAGATCACCCTTCGCCGGGCCTGGTC
>JAIRNJ010000276.1 GCA_031258115.1 Treponema sp.
TTTTCGGCAAAAAAACCGAAAAGTGCCAGTGGTTGTGTTAAAACCACCAGTCTTTTAAAAATATGCTACTTTTCCCCGGGGGGTAATTTTTGGGTATATGCCCCCCCCCCCCCCCCCCCCCAGGAATTTTACCCATAAAGGAGGGGTGGAGGCTAAAAAACAAAAATAAACAGCCGGCTCCGGCAGCGGCGGCAAACCCTTTGGGCGGGGCAAGCGTCAAAGATGCCGCAATGATATAGGCGGCATAAATGAACACGTTCACGGTGAATAAATCTTCCAGGATATATACGCTGAGTATAGACGCGATTACCCCTGAAAGAAGACAGATGCCGCGCATATAGAACCCCGCGGAAAAGATGAGCCCGTATATGGCGAGGGCGGCAAGCAGGAAGGGAATATAAAAATTGAGCAAAAAGACAAGCCTGTTCATGTCCGCGCCCATGTTGATCAAAAGCGGGATTTTCGCATCAGGGTCTGTGTATTTCAGGGTAAAGGCAGCCAAAGCGTTTGCCAGGGTTATGGCGGCCAGAAACGCGGGAAGAATTCTATAAAACAACCACTGGATACGGCGCTTCACCGGTTATCTCCCTGTTCTTAAAATGGAACAAGCTCAAATATACTGCTTTTTGGAAAAGAGGGCAAGGTTAACGCAAGGCCGCCAGGCGCCATATGCCGAACCTCCGGTTTGCAGTCGAAGAAGAATTTAACCACGGAGTACACGGAGTTACACAGAGAAAGAAAAAAGAGTATTAACCACAAAGTAACACAAAGGAAGACAAAAAGTTGGAAAACAACGAACCCTTTGTGCGACTGCGAACCTTCGGTTCGATGTAACCTTGTGGTTTTCTTCTTCCTCCGTGGTACTCCGTGTATCTCCGTGGTTAATGTTCTTCAGGTAGTGGCTTACTTAAAGGATCCAAGAATACCTTCGACAAAACGCCTCTGCTGGCTAAAAAAAAGAATCACCGGCGGCAGGGTACACAGAGTTACCGCCAGCAGCAGAATTCCGTAATCCGTAGTATAGCCCGAAGTAAGGGAAGCAATCGCAAGAGGCATGGTTTGGCTTTCCTGGTTCTGCATTATAATGAGGGGCCAGAGGTAATTGTTCCAGTTGTTCATAAAGGTAACAATTCCGGCGGCGGTAAAGGTGGGCGCCATAACCGGCAGATAGATCCTGAAATAGATATTGAATTCTCCCATTCCGTCAACCCTGGCGGCCTGCACGATTTCAACAGGGAAGGACATGCTGGACTGCCTGAAAAAGAAAATAAGAAAAGCGGTAGAAACCGACGGCAGTATAAACCCCAAGGTCGTGTCGAGCAGCCCGGCGCGGCTGAACATTGTAAACAGGGGGATCATGATCGACGCGAAAGGAACCATCATCGAAAGCAGCAGGATGGATATGAGCCGGTCTCTGGTCTTATTTCTGTATATCTGAAAGCCGTATCCGGCCATGGAACACACAAACAGGCTTGCGAATGTTCCCAGGACCGTATTCCTTAGAGAATTCAGAAAAGCGCTGCTGATGTTTACCGTAGAAAAAAGCTGCCTGATATTACCGAAAAGATAAGTCCCAAAAAATACTTTCCCTTTGATAATATCAACGCTTCTGTTTGTTGCCGCCGACAGCATCCAGAAAAAGGGTATGGACGAAAACAAACACATCAATATGAGAAATATATACATTATCACGATAGAAGGATTACGGCGCTTCTTCACGATTTGCTGCCCACCCTCATCTGGATAAAAGACACCAGCGCCACCATGATCAGGATCATATAGGACACTGCGGCCGCATAGCCAAATTGGGGATTATACAGGAACGACAGATTATAAATATACTGGGATATGGTTATGGTTGCGTTTCCCGGTCCGCCACCGGTAAGATTTTTTACTTCGTCGAATAACTGAATCGTCCCGTTGGTGGACATGATGGTAGTAAGAAGAATTACGGGCCCCAGGAGGGGCAGGGTAATCTTAAAAAATTGCTGGACAGAAGAAGCGCCGTCTATCCTGGCCGCTTCGTATACCGAAGAGTCGATATTTTGAAGCCCCGCGAGATAAAATATTGTGTTATACCCTGTCCAGCGCCAGGTGATCACGAGGATAATAACCGCCTTGGCCCAGAAGGGATGGGTGAGCCAGCTTAGGGGAGTCCTGATGATCCCGGTTTGGAGCAAAATAAAGTTGACTATGCCGTCAACGGAAAAAAAGGACTTGAAGATCATGGCGGAAGAAACAAGAGACATGGTACAGGGCAGAAAAATGAGGGTTCTGAACACACCCTTGAATTTAAGCTGTTTGTAATTGAGGATTGACGCCAGCACAAGGGCCATAAACAGCATAACCGGTACCTGAATGACAAGGTATACAAAGACATTACCCAGGGCGCTTAGGAATATTTCGTCCTCAATGAGACGGAAGTAATTCCAAATTCCGGTAAACCGCAGATTGTTGCCCAGCCCGGTCTGGAGGGACAGAATAAAGGCGTTCAGCATGGGGTAAAATGACAGAATGAAAATGAGAACAGTTGCGGGACCCGTAAAAATCCAGCCCCAGAGATCGTATTTTTTTGTTACCTCGGCCCGATGCATGTTGTTTAATTTTTGGCAATAAAAAAATGAGAGGAAGGGAAAGAAGAAAGCTCATCCAAACATTCCCTTCCTCTCAAGCCATTTTCCCCGCAGATGCTTTTTCTACTGCCCCGCGATAAGAAATTCCACGTTTTTCTGCGCCGCCGCCAGGGCGTCGTTAACCGGCGTTCCCTGAACAATTTCGGTCAGCGCCCTGGCCACCGCGTCCCTGGCTTCGTAATTGAAGATGCCGTATTTTATCAGGGGAACATTGCCGGCATAGCCAAGAATATCCTCGTAAATCTTCTGCCCCCCAAAGAAGGAATTCGGTTGTCCGTATACCGGAGATTTACTTGCCGGAAGCCATGTCGCAATAGCCCCGGAAGAAGGCAGGATGGTCTCGTACAATTCGGTACTCCCCGCAAAGGTTTTGTTCAAAAGATCCG
>JAIRNJ010000045.1 GCA_031258115.1 Treponema sp.
CATCCGCGAATTCTTCCGCCATATCGAAACGTTTCTCCTGTGCCATATTCCCCTCCCGGAGTTTCCAACGTTGAGGAGAGTATAGCACGGATCAGCAAAAATTGTGGGTCAAGTTTAGCGTATGCCCCGTAGTATGCCGTCAAGGTCAAAGGCGGCCTCTACCTTCCGGCGTTCCCCGTTCTTTCCCGGCAGGCCGTCCCTCAGCCAGCCGGACACCACGATAAGCGCCGCGTCCCTGTCGCGCTCCCCGGTACTCCGGGCGCTCATGGAAAGCCCCGTCTCCTGGTTTACCAGGCAGGCGTAGAAAACGCCTCCCCGCCTGTGCATATAAAACTTCCGGCGCATAGCCCCTCCTTCGCAAAACCCGCAGACACGGCTTGTCAGGCCGTTTGTCATAGTTTTTTGCATAGTGAGCATAGCGCCGGTTCTTCCGGTAGCTATCTTAATTCACGTAATTCCTTGTAATACAAGGATTTGGGGAGTGGAGGATTTGCCTTCCATTCGCAAACATCCTGTTTGCTCATTTCAGGCCGGGGTTTAGCCCTGTCGGCGCCATCCCTGGCGCCATTTCCTCCCCTTGGTCGGCGGGCTAAACCCTTCAAATCCTCATTTTATCGAAAAAACAGCCTTCCTTGCGGAAGGCTGTCTTGCTGGGGAGTGGAGGATTTGAACCTTCGAAGGCTGAGCCAACAGATTTACAGTCTGCCCCATTTGACCACTCTGGAAACTCCCCGGATAATATTCAAAATTCTTGCGTAAGTTCAGCGCCGGGCCTTGACAGGAAGCCGCCTCCCGGAATCGAACCGGAGACCTCATGATTACAAGTCAAGTGCTCTAACAGCTGAGCTAAGGCGGCGCAAGATTATTAAATAAATTAGCGGAATAGCCGTAAATAGTCAAGGACTCTTGAAAGAATTCGAATTTATTGCTACATAAATAGGAGCTTTTATAGAATTTTGCAGGAGAGTTCTTTTTCATGCCCAGGAAGCCATTCTATTCAGAGGGGCTTTGTTTTTCTTGTGTCCGCTGTTCTGCCTGCTGCCGGTATGAAAGCGGCTATGTGTTTTTGTCAAAGGTGGATGTTCAAAGTCTGGTGCAGGTCTGTAAAATGGAATATGGGCATTTTGTTCAGGTTTATTGCCGTTGGGTTCCCATGGGGGATGGGAAAGAGCGTCTTTCCCTCAAGGAAAAGGCAGGATTTGACTGTATCTTTTGGTCTGACGGGTGTACGGTTTACCGGAACCGGCCCTTGCAGTGCAGAACCTTCCCGTTTTGGGCCTCTGTCCTCAGTTCTCAGGCAGCATGGAAGATGGCGCAAAGCGGCTGTCCCGGGATGGGGCAGGGGGAGTTTCATTCCGGAGAAGAGATTGAAGCCTGTCTCGCAGAACAGCAGGAGGAAAAGCTCATCAGCAGAAAGAATTCCGGGCTGAGGGGGGTATAAATGCTTATCCGTTTTTGGGGAGTCCGCGGCTCTCTTCCTTCGCCTCAACTGCCTTCTCAAATAAAGAGCAAAATATCCTCAATCCTGGAACGCCTTACTCCTGCCGATCTTGAAAGTCCTGAAAGCCGGGAACGCTTTCTCTCCGGGCTGCCGCCCTGGCTTTTTGGTACGGTGGGGGGCAATACCACCTGTTTGAGTATAACCATAGAAGATAAACCCCAGGAGATCATCGTTTTTGATGCGGGTTCGGGGATGAGGGAGCTTGGCATCTCTTTTTCCAAAGAAAAGCCCAAACCTGATCATTACCATGTCTTCTTTTCCCATGTTCATTGGGATCATATCATGGGGCTTCCCTTTTTCAATCCTGCATACGACCCTTCGGTTTCCATTGATTTTTACTCTCCCCGGACGGATCTGGCGAAGATACTCAGGGATCAGATGGTGAACCCCTATTTCCCGGTAAGCATGGATTCCATGGGATCAAAAAGAGATTTCCATGTCCTGGAAAAAAATGTTACATTAGATACTATAACCGTTTCCTGGAGGAAGATGAATCATCCGGGGGATTCCTATTCCTACCAGGTAAATGACGGGAAACACCGCTTTATTTTTGCCACCGATACGGAGCTTTCGGCGGAGGATTTTATGAAAACCGCTGAAAATATTGAGTATTTTCAGGGCGCCGATGTAATTGTGATGGATTGTCAGTATACCCTGGGCGAAGCCATAGAAAAATACAACTGGGGACACAGCGCTTTTAGTCTTGCGGTAGATTTTGCCGCCAATTGGGGGATTAAGCACATGGTCATGTTTCACCACGATCCTACTTATAACGACCGGAAACTCTTCAACAACCTGCAATCCGCACGCTGGTATACGGAGCGGATGAACATCAAGGGGCTCCAGTTATCTCTGGCGATGGAAGGCCTGGAAATAAGGCTTTAGACTGATGCCCAGACCTCTTGCCGCGCTTGTTACAATTTTTTGTATTCTTATTGCCTTTCTCCTGCTCTTTTCCGCAGTCTTAATCGGGACGGTGGTCTATTTCAATACCCCTCCCGGAAGGGAACCGCGGGCAAATATTCAGGATCCCTGGCTTAAAGTGGAAGATTCACATTCCGCGGTTCTTGAAGTCCGTAATGGAGAAAGCGCCCGTTCCGTGGGAAACAGGCTGGAAGAGGCCGGTCTCATCCGCAGCCGTTACTTTTGGGATCTCCTGGCCCGCTGCCGGAAGGAGTATATCAAAACCGGAACCTACAGGCTGGAATTGCCTGTCAGTTCAATCCGGCTCTATTCGGTTCTGGTTTCCGGGAAACAGCTTCTCCTCCGTGTTACCGTTCCCGAAGGGAATACTCTTAAAAAAACCGCCGGGATCCTTGAAGAGGCGGGTATCTGTTCCGCATCCGGTTTTCTTGCCGCTTCGGAGGACAAGCGCTT
>JAIRNJ010000057.1 GCA_031258115.1 Treponema sp.
AATAAAATCACAAAGGAACTATATTGGTTATGATATAAGTAAGGAGTATATTACTCTTGCGAATAAACGTATCAAAACTGTAAAACAATCCATAAAATCCCTGCCGGGCTTATCGGCGACATGATTCAGGAGCGGATTGCCGGTTATGCAGCATTTAAGTGAAGGCATAAGGCGTCACTCCCCGGAGGACATAGCCCCCAGATCGCTATACTTATAGTACGGTAGTCTGAGGCCCGCGGCGCTTTCCAGGAGGTAATCGAGCCGCCGGGGTTTGATGCCCCAGAGAGCCTCGTCGCTAATCGTGTGGGTGGTGAGGGGAAGCGCCTGATTCCCGGAAACAAATTTGAGAGTTCTCAGCATAAGGGTGATATGGGCCTTAAAGTCTTCATCATCCTTATAGATAATGTTATCGATGGCAACAGAAGCATGGTAGCCCCGGCCCAAATCTTCCAGAGGATAGAGTCTGAACGTAACTCCGTAACCCCGGAGTATCTCAAAATAAGGATAGAGGGCATCGTTCATCCAGTCTTCCCGGAGCCCGAAGGGGTAGGCAAAGGCATTGAAACGGAGGCCCTTGTTCCGGAAACTGTCCAGCGCCGCGAGAGTTTCCCTGAAAAAAACGCCCCTGCTTACCTTGGTCAGGTTGAGGTGGCCGAGAGAATGATATTGAACATCATGGCCCTGCCGCAGGGCTTCCGCGCAGAATTCATGCCAGGTTCCCGTGATAAAAAAAGTTACCCTGGCCCCATGACTGCTGAAACGTTTAAAGTTTTTCTCCCAGACGCCGGTATAATGATCGTCAAAGGAGAGCAGAAGACCCGAACGGCCTTCCTCAATGTTCCAGTCAAGTTCATGATCCTCCTTTAAGCCGCCGGCCCTGTTTTCCACGGAAAAAGGTACCCGGTAACGGAAATCTTCAACAGGAACTGCATTTTTAAGATCGTAGATCACCTCAAAGAGTTTTTCGTTTTCCCCTTCATCGTCAACAAGATCCGACCTGACTACAATCGCTGCGTTTTCATCCAGAGTATAGTACACGGGAATGTCCCGGCTCTGTACCTTCCGTACTATCCGCGCCATGGCGCTTGCAATTTCCGGAACGGCGGCTGCCTTAGCCCCTCCTTCCTCTTTCACGGAGGAAAGGCCGGGGGAAGAAACAGGTTCCGCCGGAGGAGACGTTTTACAGGAAAAAAACAGGCCCGGCAACAATACAAGGATGCAAAAAAAGAATTTTTTCATCTCTCATGATACCACTGTCTCTATTCTTTCTCAAATAGAGTCCGGCTGTAAAGTAACCGGATTTGTGGACGACGCTAACTATTTTGAAGACAGCTCCAGTCTCCAGGAAAGGGTGTAGTTCCATTTTGAAGGAAAATCAGGAGAAGCGGCCTTGAAACCAATGCGGCCGAATTTCGTCTTGCAGGCTGCACTGAATGAAGTTTCCCAGACGGCGTCTTTTCCATCCTCTGCCGTCTGCCCGAAGCGTGAACGGAGATCCAGAATCCAGGGAGACCAGACGAATTCCGCGGTCCATCTTGCCGTGTCATACTCCCAGCCCCGGACGCTCAGGGGGTACGGAGAATCATCCTGAAGCTTGGGACGGCCGTCGAGGGAAAAGGTATAATTCAACCGCAGAGGACTTGAAAGACTTTTAAGGAATCTGTTTTCACCCTTCCCCGCCGGAAAATTCAGGACAAAGGCCAGGGAGCAGTCCAGACCGTCCAGTGTCTTTTTGATGTCCCTGCCGTCCCGTTCTGCGCTGAGCGAGAGCCTCGAAAAGCGGAAACCGGGCAGGGCCTGTTTTGGCCCGGGAGACGGCGCCGGAAGCCGCCAGTAGATGCCTGTTTCGGAACGGTTAAACTCTTCTCCCAAACCGGAACCCCTCAGACTGGATGAAACGCGGAAAAGACCGTTCCGTCTGAAGGGCCATTCCAGTTTGGCCCCGGCACGTATCCCCGCTCCGCTCGCCGTACCGTCCCTGCCCGTAAACCGCTTCCCCGCAGCATCCGCGGCAAGCGAGACTGAGAAAGGCAGGGGCGAAGCCGTCCGACTCATGCCGGTTTTCCCGAAACGGAGAGCCACGCTTCCGTAGAGATCCCTCCCCAGGCTGAATGTTTCGGAATAGCCCAGATCGGAAGCCGCGCTGAAGTACGGCGATCCAAAGAGAAGACCGAACCCGGAAAGCCGGTAGTCCCTCTCCGGGAGGGGCGGTTCCGCGGAAAACCATGCGGAAGCCTTCTTTGCGGGAAGCCTGCCGCTTGCGGTAAAGGTTTCAAACCTCAGTTCCGAAGAATGGGGAAGCTTCAGTTCCGCGCCGCCTCCAAAGGCGGGCCGCAAACCGCCGTCTCCGTTAATCTCCGCAAAACTGCCCTGCAGAGAGACAAAGAGACGCAAGGGATTCATGGCAGGGCTTCCCAGATAGAGGTATGTTTCAGGCGGCTTTGTTGAGGTTTTTTCAGTCTTTATATCCGCCAGGGAAGGTTTGTGATTTTCCGCGAAGGGAAGGGCCCGAAGCCAGGGATTGCGGAGCCGGGCCGCCAGCCCCCATTCGTCCAGTGTTCCATAGAGAAGCCTGGAACCGCTGGGCGTATGGTAAAGCCCCGCGCCAAAATCCGAAGGGCCCTCCTCGGCCCCCGGAGCGAAGGGGTTCAGGGGAGGCGTGAAGAAATCCGGCTTGTCCCCGGCAGCCGGTCTCTTGTCCAAAAACTGAAGACGTAACATGGCGCCGGATCCCGATTCCGGCGGATCATAACGGAGACGCATATCCGCCCGGTTGGAAAGATTGCCGCCCTCTTCCCAGGAGCCGGCCCAGAGACAACTGAAGCCAAGACCATGCCGGGGATCGGAAAAGGATGCCTCAGTTTCGGCCTTGAGAGGCCGCTCCGAAAACAGGATTATTCCCAGGGTAAGTGAAAACAGAACTCCATAATGCAGTTTCATACCCTTTATAGGGTATTGAACTGCAGGGCGCTTCAATGAAACGCAAAAGATTTAAGAAAGAAGTGATTCCCCTCAGTCTTCAAGCGGCGGGCCGCACATAAGCAGGGCCATTACCTTTGCATCTCCCAGGATGTTTTCGATAAGAGCGTACTCGTTGGGCTGGTGGGCGGTGTCGTCGATGCGGCACCAGACTGCGGCGTCGATGCCTTCGTTGCGGAGATATGCCCCCACGGTGCCGCCGCCGATGCCTACGGGTTTCGGCTTTACCCCATAGACTTCCGCCACGGTTTTGGAAAGCATTTTAATGAAGGGCGCATCCGCGGCAGTCGGTTTCGATTCCATGCGCTGGTTAAAGCTGTAATCAATTTTTACCCGGTATTTGGCTTCGACTTCTCCCTTGATCCGGTCAACTTCCTTTAACACTTCGTTTACGGGATAACGGGGGAGGATACGCATGTCCATGTAGAATACGTCTTCTCCGGGGATGGTATTGATGTTGGGGACGTTGGCTTCCTTTTTGGTGGGCTGGAAGGTTGAGTAATCCGGATCAAAAAGGCTGTCGTGATCGCCGAATGCGGCGGAGAGTCCTTCGTGAAGGCGCCAGGCCAGTTCCGAGCCTGCAAGAAATGCGTTTGCCCCGAGATCCGGCGTGGAACCGTGAGCCTGTTTCCCGTGTGTGCTGAACTTTACCCAGGCGAGGTTCTTTTCGGCAATTTCAATGGATTCTCCCCGGCTGTCGCCTCCGTCGGGGATCAGAACCATGTCGTTTTTGCTGAAGAGTCCGGGCCGGTTTCTGATAAGCCAGCCGATGCCGTAGGCGCTGCCGTTTTCTTCATCTGCCGCAAAGAGAAGCTTTACCGTCCTGGCCGGTTTGATTCCGTTATTGATCAGGGCGAGGACGGCAAGCACCGACGATACCAGACCCTGCTGGTTGTCTTCCACGCCCCGCCCGATGACGCGGGCCCCGGTACTGCTGCCGTCCGCCCGTGTGCCCCGCTCTTCCTGCCTCAGCGTCCAGGGATCTCCCTGCCAGAGGGAAGTCTCGCCGGGCGGCACCACATCCAGGTGGCTCATGATCCACAGGCAGCCTCTGTCCGTGTCTGAAGCGCCCTTATCCGCGGCGTCTATGGTTGCCATCAGGTTAGGCCGTATTCCGCCCTTTGCCCTGCCGTCCGGAGCGTCGTGACGTTCCAGGGATGTGATGCCGCGGCCTTTAAGCCAGGTTTCGAGAAATTCACATTTTGCCAGTTCCCCTTCGCCGCCCGATTCGGGGGAGATTGCCGGATGTTTACAAAGTTCCGTCTCCAGTTCCACCGCCAGGGGGGCGGAGGCGTCTATCCAGGAAAAAATTTTATCTTTCATGGGGATAGTATAAGGCACTATGACAATACTCGTAAATACTGTTCATGAGAGCTTCTTGCAAAACTCGGTTAGTTTTGCAGAAGCTCTGCATTTTACATTGATCCGTTCAGACAGAAACAGCATCAGCGCGACATAGCATAGTATCGCCGCGGGAACAACAAGCATGGAGATATGAGCCGCCATGATCCCCAGGAGGGGCGGCACCACGGTGATCCCTGTGTAGGCGCAGCCCATCTGCCAGCCGATGATCTTTTGGGAGTTTTCCGCGCCGAAGCGTTCCGGGGTAAGCTGAATCATGTTGGGGAAAACCGGTGAGCAGCCAAGGCCGATAAGAAGCAGGGCCGGAAGGCTTATGAAGGCAGGCAGGGGCAGGAGGAACAGTATGCCTCCCAGGAGTATTATGCATAGTCCTCCCCGGATAAGCTGCTGTCCCTTAAAGCGCATGTTGAGAAGGCCCGAGAAGAAACGGCCGATAGTGATTCCCGCATAGTACAGGGATACTGCGCTGGCTGCCGCGGGTTTTTCAAATCCCCGCATTTCCGAAAGGAAGCTGGCTCCCCAGAGTCCTACGGTATATTCGCAGGAACAGTACAGAAAAAAGGTGAGAAGCGCCTGCCATACGCCGGGAATTCGGAGGATAGATTTACTGTTGACAAGGATGTTTCCCGATGCCGTTTCTGCCGCACTAACATTTTTGTTGCCGGTATTAGCGCCTGCAGTATCACTTTTAGCATCGTTACTGTTTTCGGTTTTACCGGCAGTGCCGGCATCACCGCCCTTCGCCTCAGCGTTGGCGCCGGCCTTTTTCCACATGGGCAGGGCAATAAAAAGGATGACGCTTATTGCCGCCTGCATGAGGCCAAGGCTCAGGTAGGCGCCCCGCCAGTTATTATCCTGCCGGAGTCTCGCCCCGATGATGATGGGGCCGATGAAGGCCCCTACTCCCCAGAAGCAGTGGAGCCAGCTCATGTGGTGGGCTTTGTAATGGGTTGCCACATAGTTGTTGAGGGCCGCATCCACGGAACCTGCCCCCAGGCCCAGGGGTACGGCGAGAAGCATAAACCACCAGACCGTATGCCCGAAGGATGAACCCAGCAGGGCCGCGGCGGTAAAGAGTACGCTGAAGGTTGTTACCTTTCCCGTGCCGAAGCGGCCCACTACCCAGCCTGAACAGAAGCTGCTTATGATGGTGCCTCCGGAAATGATGATGAAGATCATTCCCGCTCCGTCCAGGGGCATCCCCAGATCCAGGCGCATCACAGGCCATGCGGCCCCCAGCAGGGCATCGGGCAGGCCCAGGCTGATAAAGGTAAGGTAAATGAGAATCAAAAATAAAGTTGCCACCGAAACCTCCAAAAAATATAAAACAGAGACTCTTTCAAAACTCCAGTTTTACGAACAAGTCCATTCAGGGACTTTTCAATTCTCTGCCCGCACCGTTTCCAGTTCCTCCGCGGTCTTTTCCCAGAGGGCGGCTTTTTCTTCGATGCCGGTATTTACAAAACCGAGCTGCTTCTGCACGGATTTTGCCTTTTCGCCGGAGCTGTAGACTTCCGGTCTTGAAAGTTCCGCTTCCAGGCGCCGTTTTTCACTTTCAAGATGTTCCAGATCCGACAGTAATTCTGCTTCCCGCTTTTCCAGTTTCCGCAGGGCGGCCTGTTTCTGTTTCTGAATCTCCCGCTTTTCTCCTGCGGTTGGATCACGCCGATCATTCTGCTTGATGAGGAGGCTTGCAGGTGCGGAATCAGCCTGGCCTGAACGGGGCGGAGGCTCCTTTTCGAAGCGGGTATTTGGAAGCGGCTGTTTTTGTATCCGGGTATCATTGCCGCCGGGGAGGGCCGAATCCCCGCCGTTCAGTCTTTCCAGATAATATGCATAGTTTCCGTAAAAAAGCCGCGCGGCGGCGGGAAGGCCGGCGGCCGGAGAGGCAAGGCAGAGCACCTTGGTGGAGAGGGCCTCCATGAAGGAACGGTCATGGGATACAAAGATGATAGTGCCGGAGAAACGCCGCAGTGTATCCAGCAGAATATCCTTGGAGTGTAAATCCAGATGGTTTGTAGGCTCGTCCAGAATGAGGAGATTGATGGGCCTAAGAAGCATTTTAAGAAGGGCAAGGCGGCTTTTTTCTCCGCCGGATAAAACAGAGATGCTCTTGTAAACATCGTCTCCCCGGAAGAGAAAGGCGCCGAGCATGTCCCGCAGTTTGGGAATAAGGTGAGTAGGCGCCTCTTGTTCTATAAAGTCTATCACCTGTCCGGTTCCCTGCATGGCTTCTGCGGCATCCTGGGAAAAGTAACCGGGAACAATGCCGCTGCCGAAGTCTATGGAACCCTCATAACCGGTATCGCCTCCCGCAATGATTCTCAGGAGCGTGGTTTTTCCGGCTCCGTTCCGGCCTGCAACCACAAGACGTTCCCCCGCATCCAGGCTCAGATCAAGGCCGGCAAGAACCTTCCTTTCACCGTAACTTTTCCCGATGCCCGACAGCGTCAGTGCGACGCGGCCCGAATGGGGCGGCGGCGGGAAACTTATGCTGATCTTCTTGAGGTTTTCCGGTATCTCAACCCGTTCGATTTTTTCCAGCCGCTTGATAAGTTCCTGTGCAAAGGCCGCCTTGCTGGCCTTGTAGCGGAAACGGTTGATCAGGGCTTCGGTTTTGGCGATCTCTTCCTGCTGTTCCGCATAACGCCTGAGCAGGCTCTCCAGTTCCGCTTCCCTGATTCTCTCATAGCTGCTGTAGTTTCCCGCATAGCGTTTCAGCTTCCCCTGGAAGAGTTCATAGACCTCGTTTACCGTTACATCGAGAAAGTAGCGGTCATGGGATACGAGGAGGCAGCCTCCCGGGAAATCCTTAAGCCAGCTTTCAAGCCAGGTACGGGCTTCAATATCCAGATAATTGGTAGGTTCATCAAGGAGAAGTATGTCGGGGCTTTCCAGCAGTACCTTTGCCAGGGCGATGCGCATCTGCCAGCCGCCCGAAAATTCCCCGGTATCCCGTTCAAGGTCTGTTCCGGCAAAGCCCAGCCCCGAAAGAACCATGGAAATTGCCGCTTCCCGGCGGTAGTAGCCCGAATTTTCCACCGCCTCTCCCAGACGGTGGTACTCTTCCAGAAGGGCCGCCGTTTTGCCGCCGTCCGCCTTTGTTTTTTCAAGCTCCCTGCCGATTCCGTCCATGACGGCAATCATGTCATGAATGGGCTCGAAGGTGGTTTCCGCCTCTTCCCGGAGGGTTTTCCCTTCATGCACTATGCCCGACTGGGGGAGGTAACTGACCCGCGTTCCCTTCTGCAGGGCCCTGTCCCCGCTGTCCGCGGCCAGCTTTCCTGCGAGAACTTTCATCAGTGTGGACTTCCCCGAACCGTTTGCCCCGGCGAGAGCCGCTCTGGAACCCGATGCCAGATGGAGGCTTATGTCCTTGAGAATATCCCTGTCGCCGAAGGCAAGGCTTATCTGCGAAAACTGAACGAATGCCATTATAAGTCCTGCTCAGTAACCGGTAAAGAAATAGATTATCAGCGGAGATGCGGTACGCCGGGTGACAAGCCGGCCTTCCATGCTGCCCTCGGGAACGAATTCAAGACGGAAGCCCTGATTTTCCAGGCTGTACATAAAGCGCGCCGTGATAAGATCGCCATTGATACTGTCAAAGTTGAGGCTAAAAGCGCCTTCGTAACGTTCCGCCAGTGAAGAAGCCAGGAAGAGATCCATGCTTATGAAGCCTGAACCGAGAGCCGCGGCGGGAATCACCTGGGGAACAAGAAGTTCATAACCCTTCCAGTTGAATCTTCCGTCTTCGGCAAAACTTAAAGTACCGTAATTGTTGCTGGTAAATTGGGGGCCCTGGGTATAAATAGTGTGGAAAAGGTGTTCCCTTCTGCCTGTTTCCTGGACGATAAGGTCATCCGTTTCCACCGAAAGATTTACAAAAACCAGGGAACGCATGCCTCCGCCCTCTTCGGTATACTGTACGGCAAGAACCCTGTCGGAACGGAGGGTCATCTGGAGACTGGTTCCTTCAAAACGCCATGAACGGTTGCCGGTACTCCTGATCCCGGTGTAGGTAAAACTGCGATCCAGGTTGTAGATATTGATGCGGGCGGTTCCCGTATCCTGACCGGGGCTGAAACCCCAGTGGTTTGAGAAGGCTTCAAGATCGATACGGCCTTCGTTCACCATGTTGCCGTACACTTCGGGAGACCAGATCTTTGTCAATACTTTTTCCAGTTCAGGATCTTCGGCCTCATGTTTTTCGGTTTCGACAACCGCCAGCGCGCCGCCTTCGTGCTCAAAGAGACGAAGCCGGTAAGAGAAGCAGTAACCGGCGCTGCCGTCTTCGGTCATTACCTTGTACCAGCTTCCCGGAAGAGGATTCCCGTCCGCTCCGATGGCGGCGTTTCCTTCAGCCTTTTCAAGAATCTTGACGATCTCACCGCCGCGCAGACGGTAGACCCGCCGGGCGCTGTTATCGGCGTTTTCCCGGATGGGAAGCCCGTCCTGGAGGTTTTCCGCATACGTGCGGGCATATTCGGCAAAGGCCGCCGCCCTCTCTTCCGCCGCCCTTTTGCTCCTGGCAAGTTCCAGTTTGGCAAGGGGAATCTCCATCTTGCCCAGGCCGCCCTTTCCGCTTCTGTAGTCCTCGGGGATACCCACAACCCACACCTGATCGATATTGGAATGGATATAGACCGGCAGCACCGTACCCGAAGGTATGGGAGGGTCTTCGGTAGACCAGAGAAGCACCCCATAACCGAGAAGTCTGGTACAGGAAGAAAAAAAGCATGCAAGAAGCGCAAGTATGATGGGGAATAATACTGCAGGTAGCGTTTTCATAGGGAATACCGTAACTATAACGCAAAAAAGGAGGGAAATGCTATGCTGCTATATGAGAGAGGGTGAAAGCGGCACTTGGCAACTATACAATAATAAAGTATATTTTTCTTATGGCTGAAGAAATTGTACGTGAACCGCAAATGGGGCTCACCTTTGAAAAGGTCTGGGCCATGTTTCAGGAAACCGACCGGAAAATGCAGGAAACCGACCGCATAGTGCAGGAAACAGCCCTGCAAATGAAGGAAACCGACCGGAAAATGCGGGAAACCGACCGCATAGTGCAGGAAACGGCCCTGCAAATGAAGGAAACCGACCG
>JAIRNJ010000131.1 GCA_031258115.1 Treponema sp.
ATCGGTATCGCAGGATGCGGCCAGTTTCATTTGTGAAATCCCTTCAATTTTTCTGAATCTTTTGAGATTTTGGATAAAATTCTCTTTCAAACCCATAATTATATGCTAATTGCTAAGAATAGCACTTGACAAATAGCAAATTATCAATAATAATAAGATTTATATTAGCAAATTGCTAATAACAAGGAGGAAGTTATGAGAAAACGAGAGAGAGAATGTTTATTTTTAATCGCCTTCTGCCTGATCTTTGCAATGGCCGTCTGTTCCTGCAAGGCTAAGACCGCCCCGGCCACAACGGCGGAGACTTCGGCTCCCAAATATGCGGGAGAAACGATCAACCTGTTGTTATCGGCCGGACCGTACTGCGAATCCATCGAACCTATAGTTAAAGAATTTGAAAAGGTTTATCCCGGTGTAACTCTTAACTATGATCTCATGGGCCGCAGCAATTCTGATGAGCGGACTATTATTGAATTGTCCAGCGGGTCCGATGCTCACGATATATATTATGTCTACGGTGAATCCCTGATACAGTTTACCGGTAATGACTGGCTTGAACCCCTGGATGCATACATCGCGGATAAGTCCATTACCAATGACGCGCTTCTGCAATTGGACGATTTTTCTGAAGGACCCCTGGAAGCATGCCGCTACCAGGGTAAACTCTACGGGCTGCCTATTTTCTCTGCTACCTGTATCATGTATTATCGTACCGATTTTTTTGAGCAAGCCGGTATTGCCGGACCGCCCAAAACCTGGGATGAGCTGGTGGAGGCATGCAAAAAGTTGAAGGCGATTGGTGTTCAGCCCCTTGGCATGAGGGGAGCAAAGGCCTTTGGCGGTGCAGGCTGGCATCTGCCCATGTTGACCCACAGCTTTGGCGGTACAGTCTACAAAGATTTTCCGAATGATTTTCATCCTACAGTCAACCAGCCAGCCTTTGTAGAAGCTGTCCAGTTCTATTCGGATCTTCTTAATAATTATGGCATTAAAGGCGCTACAACCTGTAATTACGAGGACATCATTTTGGCAGTTCAGCAGGGAACGGTGGGTATCTGGATTGACGGCGCTCCTCTGGTCAAACAGTATGTGGATCCTGACAAGTCCAAGTCGGCCGGAAAAATTGGCTTTTCCGTTATCCCTGCGGGGCGAATGGGAGTCAAGGCTGCCCAGACGATCCATCTTTTGGCTATGGGCAAAGGATCGAAACACAAAAATCTTGCCTGGGAATTTCTCCAGTGGGCCACCTCCCACGATATATTAACGAGGCTTTCTGTGGAGGGTATTCATGTGGCGATTCCCCGAACTTCTGTGCTCAACGATCCCCGGTATATAGCAGTGAACAATTTTGGTGACGGCGCATGGGCAAAAGCCTTTAGCGAATGTCTCACCGGAGCCGCTAAGGATTATTACCCCCTGACTAAGGATTTCCCCGAAGTTTCGGATATTATTACCGCCAGCCTTTCAGAGGTGTTTACCGGAAAAAATGCCCAGCAGGCGATGGACGAAGCAAACCGGAAAATTGATTCTCTCATGAAACAGGAAGGGTATTATTAATTAAAAGACCCGCAAATTTTTCATATGGGAGACAGGTTTCGTGAAAGTGATTCTTTCAATCAGTGGTGAACGCCGTAGAATACAGCGATTATTTATTATTCCTCTGATAATTACTTTGGCAGTTATGATCCTGATTCCCATGTTATCCCTTTTTGCTTTCAGTTTTACTCCTGTCAAAGTAGGATTTCAGAACTTTCGGTTTATAGGATTGAACAACTATAAGTCCCTGCTTCAGGATGCCGACTTTCTTGCATCCTTTGGTACAACTCTTGTCCTTTTGGCCGGTACGGTATTTTGTCAGATGTTTCTTGGTATTGTTTTTGCCCTGGTTATCAATAAGACAAAATTCTTAACCGGCTTTGTGCGCCTGATCATGATGTTTCCCATGGTCGTCTCTCCGATAATCGTCGGCATCATCTGGAGAACTCTGATAATGCCTTCTTTTGGAGGGTTTGATTTGGCCCTGACATCTCTTGGGCTTCCGGGGTTTCCGGATATGCTTTCCAGTCCCTGGAAGGCCCGCCTTCTGATTATTGTGGCCGCTACCTGGGAATGGACGCCTTTTGTCATTTTATATATTCTGGCGGGGCTTGAAGGACTGTCCGCCGCTCCTTTTGAATCCGCCAAAATTGATGGCGTCAATTGGTTCCAGGAAGTATTTTATCTTACTTTACCCATGCTTTCCAAAATTATTCTGGTTGTTCTTATTTTCCGCATAATCGAATGTATGAAGGTCTTCCCGCTGATTTTTTCCCTTACCCTGGGGGGGCCAGGTACAGCTACCCAGGATTTGACATACCTGGTGTATCAGAGCGGGTTCCGCTACCTTAAGCTGGGTTATGCATCGACAGTTTCAATGTTCATCCTTCTCCTGGCTGTTGTTGCCATAGTTATCATGGGGCTTACCACCCGTCAGAAAAAATATAAAAACGAGGTGAACCGGTGAACTTAAAAATACGGCCCGGTGCCGTTATGCGTTTCGTTGTTCTGTTTATTTTCGTTTTTGCCTGTATCGCCCCTTTTTATTGGATCATCATGCTTGCCTTGAAAACAAACCTTCAGGCTTTTGAAATTCCTGTCAAACTGATTTTCAAGCCGACTTTGGTCAATTTCAAGGTTATCATGGAAGCAAATTTCCTGACATATTTCAGAAACAGCCTCCTGACTTCCCTTATCGGCGTTGGCTGTTCGGCTGTTATCGGTATTCCGGCAGCCTATGCATTTTCAAAAACCCGCTTCAAGGGAGATCATTTTATTTATATGCTGCTTCTGCTTTCGCGTGTTACTCCCGGCGCGGTCTTTGTTATTCCCTATTATCTCATCTATCAAAAAATTGGTTTGGTAGATAATGTATGGGGCCTGGGACTTATCTTTTTTGCCGTTACCTTTGGCATGATTACCTGGTCTATGAAGCCTTTCTTTGATGAATTACCGGCATCGCTGGAAGAAGCGGCCATGATCGACGGATGCTCCATGCTTGGTACTCTGGTAAAAATCGTACTGCCCCTGTCGACGCCGGGCCTTTGCGCTACCGCCATTTTAAGTTTTATTTTCTGCTGGAATGAATTCTTCTTTGCCCTTATCCTTACCTATCGTAAGGCGGTAACCGCACCGACAGGGATATTGAATTTTATGGTATTTGAAAAAGTGGATTGGGGCCCCATTGCGGCGGGAACCATTGTTACGTCCCTGCCGGTCCTCATCTTCGGGATAGCGATCCGTAAGTATTTTGTACGGGGATTATCCCTTGGCGCGTTAAGCTCCGAATAAAGTTCCCCGGCGTATGCCGGCGGATTATTTTTAGTATAAGGACATGTATATGCCTGACAGAGTTCCTGTAAAGCCCCTCAATATAGTGTGGTTTTGTACCGATCAGCAGCGCTGGGATACGATTTCCTCTTTGGGGAATAAGGCCATCAATACGCCGAATATAGACCGCCTGGTCAGGGAAGGAACGGCCTTTTCCCGGGCTTATACCCAGAATCCGGTTTGCACCCCCAGCAGGGCTAGTTTTCTAACCGGCCGTTATCCCCGATCTACCAAGGTCTGTTACAACGGAAACGAATACTTTTCAAAGGATGAGGTTCTAATTACCAAAATGCTGGCAGACGCCGGCTATGACTGCGGTCTTACCGGAAAACTGCACCTGACCTCCGCCCGGGGACG
>JAIRNJ010000204.1 GCA_031258115.1 Treponema sp.
GGGCAGAAAACAAACGAAGGACGAACCAAGCAATCTATCGTATTTGAAAAATGGATGGCCGATGCTATCCGTGAAGTAGCCAAAGATAAGGGTTTGACCTTTACCGCTGTTGTTCTTGAGCTTTTACGTCAGGAGCTGGCCGTTATGGGTTACACAATGGGCATAGGCCGGGAAGCCAGGGGAAGCCCCGAAACGGGGCCTGTTGATAAGCAGGATGTAGGATAATACCGTTTCCGAGAGTGTAAATGAATATCCGCAAACGTATTTTTGAGATAATCGAAAAATCCCAGGGAAATGACATTGCCAGTTCTATTTTTGATGTATTCATCATTGCCCTTATCCTGCTGAATATTTCCGCCGTTATAGCTGCTTCATTTTCTGATTTTGCTGGTGCCCATGCTGTAGGGCTTCACCGGTTTGAAGTATTCTCCATTGGTATTTTCACGATTGAATACATCCTTCGCATGTGGACTGCCCGGAACAAATATCCAGAGGTAAAATATCCCTACCTAAAGTATATTTTTTCCGCTTCGGCGATTATTGATCTTCTGGCAATCTTGCCGTTTTTTCTGCCGTTCCTGATACCGGTAGACCTTCGTTTCTTGCGGGTTATTCGTCTATTGCGAATAGTAAGAATTTTCAAACTGAGCCGGTACAATAAGGCGATGGACTTGATGATCCGCGTTCTGAAAAACGAGCGGGAAAAAATAGTTATGACCATCTTTATGACCGCCATTATGCTCATATTATCCGCTTCCGTCATGTATCACATTGAAAACGCCGTGCAACCGGAACAGTTCTCAAACATTCCTGAAACAATCTGGTGGGCGGTGGCGACATTAACAACGGTAGGATACGGCGATGTTTACCCGGTTACGGTGGCCGGAAAAATCCTGGGCGGCATTATCGCCATTTTGGGGATAGGTCTTGTGGCCCTTCCGGCAGGGATAATCAGTTCCGGCTTTGTCGGCGCAATAAGCAATAAAAAAACTGTCTGCCCCCATTGCGGAAAGGAGATCGAATAATGGGAATAAGTTTTCGTAAATCTTTTAAGGCGGGCCCTATCAGGGTAAATCTTTCAAAATCCGGTATAGGAATGTCAGCCGGTGTTAAGGGCGCACGTATAGGAGTTGGTCCCCGAGGAACTTATGTTAGCGGCGGAAAAGGAGGAGCCCGATTCTATAAAACCCTTAATGGTGGTAAAACACAGGCTGGGGAAGGCGTTGATTTATATAAGGAATATTCTACCCCCCAGCGTATCGCTATGGTTATTTTTGGAATCATTTTAATTATATTAGGTTTGTTTTTTGCCCTCCTTTTTATGATGGGGGTTTATATGCTTATTGTTGGAGTAATTTTAATTCTATCAGGGATATTTTTAATTATAAAACAAAAATCAGTAATAGCAATAGAAGGCCGCAAAGAATAAAGCGATTATGAAACCCGTTTATTTTTTGTTTGCGTTCTTATTTGTTCTTATCGGATATATTTATCCTGAAAATTCCGGCATGGAGCAAGAACTCAGGGAAGCGGCGGCTATTTCTAATTCATTTGAGCGAATTATCCATTATGATTTTATCCTGGAAAAATACGGATTAAAAGAAAAATCAGCAGAGCCAGCCGCTACAACAAAATGGGCTGTCAGTATAAACTCCGATCCCGTTGATGATTCAAAGATAATAATATTTATGATATATGCTGATTCAGGGACAAATCGATATGGTGATAAAGTACGTTTGGTTATCAGATGGAAAAATGGTAAAAACGAATTGTATATAAACTGGAACGATTATATGGGGTCAAATCCGGAAGTTACCCTGCGGGTCGGACAGTCAGAGGCGGAAACAAAAGAATGGAATATTTCTACAGATAATAGGACAACATTCTACCCCGGCTACTCCGGAACCGCTCAATTAGAACTGATAAGGAAAATGCTGGATAGTAAAACTTTGGTAACAAGAAGTACCCCATATTCAGAAAATCCGATAACCGCAATATTTGATATAACAGGTTTACGAAATATCGCAGAAAAATATAATTCTGATCTCAAATGGTTTTAATCGCCGAGGGTAAGGCAATCCCTTTCCGGGGCCTTTAATTTTCCCCGGCGGGGTGGTATACTTATTCCATGTCCAAACCCCTTGACCCCGCAAAAGAATTTGACCGCCTCGAAAAAAAATCGGAGCGTCTTTTCAAAGCTTGGCGTACCGCTTACTACCGCCTCCTTACAGGGGAACTCAAAACAGACCGGAGAATAACCGCCGCCCATGAGGACATGGAATCCGCCGTCATAGCGGCGGCAAACGCATATAAGGCCCTAGTAAAAACAGCCGAAGCGGGTGATCATAGATGAAAGGACTATACTTTTAAGGAGAAAATATATGTCCAAATTAACCCGTGAAGAAAAGTGGAAAATGTATGAGGCGGGCGGCCGTTTTATTGAAACCCTGAATCAGCGTCAGGGCGAAGAAGACGATAAAATAGACAAATGGATGATGACCCTGGCATCCGGTTCTTTCGGGCTTTCCTTCGCATTTATAAATCAGATCGTTCCCATAAAGGAAGCCTCCCATATATCGTTTCTTATAGCCGCCTGGTCGTGTTTTCTGGCGGTACTCATTCTTGAAATTATTTCCTTCACGGTAAGTTCGTTCTGTCATTCCATTATGGCAAAAGAAGAAGCGGACGCCCTGCGGCTAAGGTATCAGGGAATTGAAACCGAATATAAAAACAGGAGTATATTCTCCGGAGCCAATGCGCTTTTAGGGTATGCTTCAATCCTGTTGTTTATAGGCGGTTCAATATGCCTCATCCTGTTCATAGCGAAAAATCTACTGTAAGTACCGGCCCTAAAAGGTCCGGGAAACGCCCCCCGGTACACGCTCCGCCGCCTCCGGCCTCTCCGGAAAAACCGGCCAAAAGTGCGCCGCCTTCCCCCAGGCCGGCCCCGGAGAAATCGAAGAAGTGATTAAAACAGCCCCCCAGGCGCACGGGAAGGCCCCTCCACGGGGTTTTCGGCGCTTCCTCCTCCTCTCCCCCGGTTTATTTGCTCTCAATGGCCGGTAAGGCGTTTACCGCCTCCCGGAGCTTTCCATCAGAAACTTTTGTGTATATGCCGGTGGTTTCTATCCTGCTGTGTCCGCAAATTTTCTGTATGGTATAAATATCCACCCCCATTTCATGGAGCAATGAAGGGCAGGTCCGCCGGGCGGCGTGCCAGGTGATATGTTTCTGGATGCCAGCTTTTTCCGCCCATTGGATCAAATACTTGTTGGTGTCGGTCCTGCTTCCCGCAAGCAGCGGAAACACGTATTCGCCATGGTTGTGGAGGGCGCCATCGTTGATTAGTGCCCATGCGGAATCATGGAGAGGAACTACTACCCTGGTCCGGGTTTTCACCTGCCGCTTTACTATCTGCGCCCCGGATGTAGTATGCTCCACATCGTTCCATCTCAAGCTTTTAAGATCGCTGATACGCAGGGCGCAATAACAGGCAAACACAAAAGCCCGCTTCACCTCGGCGCCTAACTTCCCGCCTATCTCAACCCTGGATAAATGTTGCAATTCAGCCAGCTCCAGATATTCCCGATCCGGCTCGGGAACGGCGATACTCTTTACCCCTTCGGAGGGGTCGGACAAAAGGATGTTTTCCCGTACCGCCTGCCGGAGAGCCATTCTGATCGCAAAGGCGTAGCTGTTTGCTGATTGTTCGGAAAGCCCGGTGTCTTTGATTAAATAATTCTGAAAGCTGGTAAACCACTTACCCGTTACCTGGCCTATCTGAATTTCTTTCCCGCCGGAGTATTTTTCCAGCCAGGGCAATACTTTACAGACCCGGTCTTTCTGCTTATTTCTACCCTGGGCCATTCCTTTCAGATAGGAATAAAGCGGTTTCTTCGCCCCGATCCGGTCCTGTAACCCCCACTGCCCGGAGAAGATCTGTTGTTCACGCTTGGCCCTGGCGTATTCGGCCAGGCGCATATTCTCCCGGTTGACAGCCGGATCGTCAGATACGGTCAGGCCCAAGGATTCCCATATCCGTTTCCCGCCATGGTAAATATCCAGATATAACTTACGCCGTTTTACCCGTACTTTTATTCCCATTTTTGCCTCCAATACGTCTACATATAGTCTACATAGAGTCTACAAAAACAGGTGAAAAGAAGTCAAGCATGATAAAACAAGGAAAAAGATAAAAATTGTAATTTCTTATAATATAAAGAATTATGAAATATACCAAAACAAAAAAAGCCCCCGG
>JAIRNJ010000212.1 GCA_031258115.1 Treponema sp.
TATTTTTCAAGGGGTGGCTGTGGAATCGCTATGGAGGGCCCCTTTGGGGGGCGCCATAGCGAGTTCCAGCAGCCAGGCCCCCAAAGAAATTTAACACGGTGTGTTCCTGCTGCTTTCCCTGGATATTCCGCCGCAGGGAATTGCTCTCGCCGGGGGGGATACGCGAGGGAGCAACGCGGACAGAGACTCTCTGTGTACCGCTCTCAGGTTTCTCCCCAAAGGTTAGGATGCTTTTTTTTGTTGTATGCTTAACCGGAACCCCATGTTATCAAGAACTTTTACAACCGTTGTAAATGACGGGTTTCCCTTTGGAGAAAGAGCTTCATACAGCCCCTCACGGCTTAAATTTAACTCTTTGGCAAGCTGGGCCATGCCTTTAGAGCGGGCTATGTTGCCGAGCGCCTTAAAGAGAAATTTTGTATCCTTCTCATTAAGGGCGGCCTCAAGGTATCCCATAACATCTTCTTTATTTTCCAAAAATTCAGCGGTATTCCAATCACTTACCGTTTCCATCATCTTCCTCCTCGTTCAGGGGTTCCAGAGCTATCTTCCTGGCCTTTTCAATATCCGCCTCCTGGGTGGACTTGTCGCCGCCGCACAACAGGATAATGATTTCCGTCCCGGTATCCTTGCAGTAAAGGCGATAACCAGGACCATAGTCAATACGCATTTCAAACAGGCCGCTGCCGACAGGCTTCCAATCACCCCGGTTTCCTTCTTCCAGCCGGTCAATCCGGGTAAGTATAAGCCCCTTGCCTGTTCTTGCAGGGCAAATCGAACCTCTGGTTCGCAGTCGAAGATGGCACGAATAAATAAGGTTTTGTCATTATCATATTTCCCAAACCGGAATCGACACCGCTTCGCGCGATAAGGCAATTCGTTCCGGGTACAGGCATAGAATCGCGCCAAGTCCCGTTTTCTTTTGCAATTTTGCAAGCTGCGCGAATGCCTTGATATCCGCCGTATTCGGATTTGCCGATTTTTTTATTTCGATTGGAAACAATGTTCCATCTTGTTCCAAAACCACATCGATTTCATTTTGGTCCGCATCGCGGTAATAATACATCGCGGGCTCTTTTCCATTATGCAGGTATGATTTTAAGATTTCCCCGATTGCATAAGTCTCCAAAATCGCCCCCGCCATCGCGCCGTTCATAAGCGATTCCGGCGTCAGCCATTTTGTCAGATACGCGCATAATCCGGTATCCAAAAAATAGATTTTGGGCGTTTTTATTATTCTTTTTGTCAGATTTTGATAATATGGACGAAGCAAAAACACAATTCCGCTTCGTTCCAAAATCCCAAGCCATGCCTGCGCGGTTTTAACATCGATCCCGATATCGCGGGCAAGGGAAGAATAATTCAACAACTGCCCGGTCTGCGCGGCGGCAACAGAAACAAAATCAAAAAATTGGATTGATTTGTCTATGTTGTGAAAATCCCGCACATCCCGTTCGATATATGTTTGGACATATGACGCATAAAATCTCTGCCTGTCAATTTCTTTATCGGCAATCAGTTCCGGCAGCGACCCCTCCCATATTCTTGTATAAAGCGCCAAAGGGGACAATTTTTTCTCATCCGGCAATTTGGCCATTGAGGGCAGAAACGGCCCGCCTGAAAACGGTTTTTTGATTTTTTCACGGTATGAAAAGCCCATTAAATCCCAAATACCTATCCGTCCGGCAAGGGATTCCTGAACGCCCTTCATAAGACGGAATCGTTGGGAACCCGTCAGCCAAAACGCCCCCTTGTCTTGCGGGTTTTCATCAGCATACATCTTGATGTATGGAAAAAGTTCCGGCGCATATTGAGCCTCGTCGATAATAACCGGCGGAGGATTTTGCTGCAAAAACAGCCACGGGTCGGTTTGCGCCAATTTGCGGACGGCGATATCGTCAAGTGTCAGATACTTCCGTTTTGTTCCCTTCGCCATATCTTCGAACAGTGTGGATTTGCCCACCTGCCGCTGTCCGTTTAATAAAAGCACGCGAAAACCTTTCGCGCCTTTTTCTAAATCTGGCTGCAGGGTTCGTTTGTAATTTGCCATATATGCCTCGTATAATTTGGATTCACATTCCATATTATACGACACTATTAATGGTAACGCAAGAGTCCAGGCGTCAGGTGCCAGGGCAGCAGCACTTACTTTTTTCGGCATCAAAATTCCCTTACAAGCAGTATACTTTGAAGAAAAAATTCACCACAAAGTCGCCAAAGTCGAAAAAGGAAGAGAAAAACGAGGCTTCGTATTAAAACTTTTTCGACTTTTTTGACTTCGCGGTTAAAACTTCTTCATTATTGCGAATCAACGCTTCCTGCGGAATACCCTGTAATTGATATGGGGAAAAATACTGTCATTTCGTTCCAGATGGGTGAGCCATTCGGTGCTGATATAGCTGCTGCCCAGGGCTTCATAAATAGTCGTAAAATTCCGTAACGACGATTCGATCTGCCGCCGGGTATGTTCGGTGAATTCCTGTTTGTAAAGCATCCTGGGCCAGTCGGAATTCATGACCAGAAGGATTTCCCTGGCCGCCTGGTTGAGGGCCCGCTCTTTAAGGCCCGAATTGTTGGGAAACCGTTCGGCTATCTCTATCATCCGTTCTATAGCCTGCATGGTATGGCGGTACATCCAGTCGTTGGAAGCGTCCAGCCAGGTCTCTGCATAGCCGTTGACACCCCAGGAAGAAAATTCCGGGATCAGGGTCTGAAAATCCGCCGGGTCCTGCTTGTAGAGGTATTCCGCCGGCGTCATGAACTGAATTTCCCCTGTCTTGCCGGCCTCACGGAACAGGGCTTCCAGGAACTGATGCCCCTCATACCATTGGGAACCAAAAAAATCCGCCTTCATGGCGCAGAAACAGCAGGGTGTTTTCTCCATCAGCTCTCCGGCCGATTGAAGCCGCGACACCCTGGCCCTGAGAAAGGAACGGGCGTGTTCCTTTGCCTTTTCCGCGGCCAAAAGGGGATCGTAAAACTCCCCTCCCCCGGAAGCCCAGTATTTATAGCCTGTTCCGGTACGTTCCCCCCCGGCGGCCAGAAAAGGCTTGATCTGGTCCGGGGGAAACTCGTAACCCGCGTCCTTCCGGTTATCCCGGTAAAGGGGGTCCTGAACCAGGGCGGTCAGATCCTCGGCGGCGTAAAAATCCCTTCCCAGTATAAAAACCCCCAGGGGGGTTTTTGCCGGATAGAAACTCCCCTTTTCCGCGAAAGGACGGGCAAAAACGAGGGCATGGGTATCTACCAGGGTATAGGCAAAATTATAGGAACGGAGCCAGGCGTCCAGTTCCGGTTTCCAGCCCATTTCAGGGAGCCAGAACCCCTGGGGATACTTGCCGAAATTGCCCCGGTACGCGGCAACGGCAACCTCAAACTGGGCCTGAACCGCCTCGGGACAGGAGGTAAAAAAGGGCAGGAAGGCGTGGGTCGCGCCGGTGCCTAAAAGTTCAACACGGCCTTTCTTCTGGTAATACTCAAAGACCTTAAGGATGTTTTTTTCATACCGCCCGGTAAAGAGCACCCGCTTGTCCAGGATCTGATCGTAGAAATGCTTAACCAGTTCCCTCCGGCGCGGATCGGCGGAACACTGCTCCAGTTCCCGGACGCCGAATTCGAGTTGTTTATCCGTATAGTCCAGATACCGGTCGATGAGCCGCTCGTTGGAAAGCATGTAACAGAGGGTAGGGGAAAGGGAAACAGCCATGCGAAAAGAGACATGATCCCCATCCAGCCGGTCAAAAACCTGAAGAAGCGGGATGTACGTCTCGGACAGGGATTCAAAGAAACACCGTTCTTCGGGCGAACAGGGCTGGGGAGAATGACGGACAAAGGGCAAATGGGCGTCAAGGACAATGGAAAAAACAGGCCGGCTATTCATTTTAGGTAACTTTTATATTTCCGTTTTTTTTGGGACGGGGAAATCTGTCCGGGTTACGGAGAATATGGAAATCTCCGCATCCCGACAGACGGATAAGGGGGTTTTTATACCTTTTACAGGTTTCGTCCTGTCCGGGTTTCGCGGGAAGCATGGGCAGGGACGGCAGCCTGAAAGG
>JAIRNJ010000289.1 GCA_031258115.1 Treponema sp.
ACTGCAGGAAAAATACAAGGACAATCCCCAAAAACTCAACGCAGAAATGGCGGAATTCTACAAAAAAGAAGGCTACAACCCCGTGGCAGGCTGTCTTCCCATGCTCCTCCAGATCCCGATCTTCTTTGCCATGTATAACCTGTTCAATAACCACTTTGACCTCCGGGGCGCTCTCTTTATTCCCCGATGGATTCCCGACCTTTCCCTCCCGGAATCGGTATATCATTTCAGTAACTTTAGTATCCCCATCCTGGGCTGGACGGATATCAGGCTGCTGCCCTTTATCTATGTGGGTTCCCAACTTCTCTACGGAAAAGTAACACAGACCCCGGATCAGCAGAGTAATACCCAGATGAAGATGATGCTCTACGCGATGCCTGTCGTCTTCTTTTTCATCCTTTACGACGTACCTTCGGGCCTGTTGATTTACTGGATAATGAGTAACTTACTTACCCTGGTTCAGCAGGTGGCGATTAACCGGTATATAGCGGCAAAGAAAGCCGCGGCCGCTGCGGAAGCCCCTCCGGCTCCCCAGCCCAAAATTGCACCCAAAAAAAGAAAAAAGAGATAGATGGGACTGTTCCCAAACCGGGCGGGTTTTGCAAGAAGCTCGATGTCCTGAACGTTTTGGGGCTTTACCTTATAACAAGAGGAGAAGATATATGGTCTATGAATTTGAAGGCCGTACCGAGAAAGAGGCTATCGACAGGGCCGCTGAAGAACTCGGTCTTGAAAAAGATGATTTTGATGTTGAAATTGTAGAGACGGTTAAACAGGGGCTCTTCAAGAAAGGTTCCGTAAAGATACGGATACACACTGACAAACCGGTAGAAGGTTACAAACCGGAAAAAGAGGCCGGCGACGATGTGACGAAAGACCCGGGAGCGGAAGGCGGAGGCGTCCGCTTCAGTCAGGCGGTTTATGGCGATCCTGATGCAAAAAATGACTTTGAACAGAAGATCATCGATTTTATAACGGGTCTCATTGAGCACATGGGCTATCCCGGCAAGGTAAGTATACTCTTCCGGGAGGACAAAAAACTGGGACTCAAGATCGATTCGGAATATTCGTCGATCCTCATCGGGAAAAAAGGAAAAAACCTGGACGCCATCCAGCTACTGGCCAATATCTACGGCGGACGGCAGGGCCGGGAAGATACCCGGATCATCCTGGATAGTGAAAATTACCGCATACGCCGGGAAGAATCCCTCGTGCGCCTGGCCTACTCCGTTGCGGATCGTGTCCGGGAAAACCGGGGTTCCATACTCCTGGAACCGATGAACCCCTTTGACCGCCGCCTGATCCATACCACCCTGAACGATATTGCGGATGTTGAAACCAAAAGTGAAGGGGAAGGTTTATATAAACAGGTGCGGGTCTATTATAGAGGATTAAGAGGTTAGAAATTGGGAAGCGGGAACCTGAACAAGAGGCGGAACCGGGGATGCTTTGCCTGCCTGCTTTTTTTGCTGGGCTTTAGTACGCGGGTTTTTCCGGCCAGCCTGGAGGAACTAACGGGGGATGAACGGGCTCAGTCCTTGCTCGCCGGAGAAACCCTGACGGAAGTGCAGACAAAGAACCCCCAGACCCGGCTTCTGCCCCAGCATGCGGGACTAAGGCAGCTTGTGGAAGAAAGCATGCTGAAGCTCGTTCCCAATATCCTGGCGGAAAGCCTCGTCCTCTACAAAAAAGCCCCCAATGCCCGCAGAGCCATCTGGAATGAAGATGAGCGCCGCGCCCTGTACAATAACTCCGTCGCCATTTCAAGCCTCGCCGGAATCGAATATTATTCGGCTTCCCGCAAGCAAATGCGCACCTTCTATGAATATTCCAGGGTGATAGACAGCCCCGAATCAAAGAAAGTCCTCGACGATCCTTCCTTTGATGAACCTCCGGCTTCCTTGTGCATCTATGCCCGGCAGAAGGATCTTTCCTTTGGGGACAATATCTACCGCTATGATTTTTTTACAGACCTGGATTACCTGATCTTTACCCAGGAAAACCTGACCTCGATGAGATACGGCATCATCCCCGCCCTGGGGAAAAACAAACTGCGTTCCATTGCGGCAGTCATTGACACAGGCGACGCCCTGCTTGTCTATGCCGCCTCCATGGCCGACGCCCCCTCAATCCCCGGCTTCACCGGGCGGATAAGCAACTCCTTTACCAACCGTGCCGCGGCCGTGCTGAAATGGTTTTCAGGCCAGGCGGATAAGGTGTTTGGGAGATAGCCTGCTACGCCGTGGTTCTCCGCAGCCGTACATTTTCAATGTCACAACTGAACAGTTCCCGCAGATCGTTTAAGCCCAGGGCCATCAGGGCCATGCGGTCTATGCCCAGGCCCCAGGCCGCCACCGGAACATGGACACCGAGGCTTTCGGCAACTTCGGGACGGAAGATCCCGGAACCTCCCAGCTCAAACCAGCCCAGTATGGGGTGGCGGATATGGACTTCCACGGAAGGCTCTGTAAAAGGGAAGTAACCGGGAACATATTTGACTTCCTTTGCCCCGGCTACCTCGATGGCAAACATCTCCAGCATTCCCAGGAGGGTTTTGAGGTTCACGTCCTCACCCAGCACGATGCCTTCGGTCTGATAGAAGTCCGCCCCGTGGGTGGCGTTTACCTGATCGTAGCGGAAACAGCGGAGGATGCCGAAATACTTGCCAGGAATTTTGGCATGGGGCAGAGTTTTGGCGCTCATCACCGTGCCCTGGCTGCGCAGGATCAGACGCCGGGTAAAGTCCCGGTCAAAGGCATAGTTCCAGCCCCGGCTCCCGGTCTTGCCGCCGTTTTCGTGGGCGGAGGCCACATTGGACAGCCAGGGTTCATCAATAGATTTTGCATATTCCGGTTGGGCAATACGGTACACATCGTGAATGTCTCTGGCGGAATGAAACTGGGGCATAAAGAGGGCATCCGAATTCCAGAATTCGGTTTCCACGAGGGGGCCGTCAAATTCTTCAAAACCCAGGGAAACAAGCTTGTCCTTGACTCCTTCCAGAAACTGGGAATAGGGGTTGCTGCGTCCCGGCACAAGACGGGTAGGCGGCACCTGCACATTGTATGAACGGAAAATTTTGCCCTTCCAGGCCCCCGTTTCCAGCATTTCGGGGCTCAGGGCGCCGGCTTCTTCCCCGGTGATCCCGGCAGCCTTGAGGGCCGCGGAAACGGCCTCCCATTCGGACGTAAAACCGTAGATTACCGTCTCCCGGTCTATCTGCCGGAACGGGGCATCCGCAGAGCCTCTCTTCTTTGCCATGCTCCCAATGGCGTCCTTTTCCGCAGGAGAAAGATCGGATTCTGAAAGGAGACTTTTCTCCGCTCCCTTTTCCAGGAGGCCCCGGATCAGGGCAAGATGCTCCGCACCCGGGCCCGTCTTCGGCCTGCCGTTTTCAAGATCCTCCGCAGGCAGGGACATTGCTACCTGTTTTTCCCCGTCCATGGCAAGAATACCCAGTTTTGAAAGAGAACCGAAGGCGCTGCAAATATCCCTGTTCTCCATACCCAGTTCACGGGCAATGTCCGGCATTCTGAGACCGCTTTTTATGCGGACAAGCTCTATGATCCGCTCTTCCGGGCTGCCTTTTTCCTTCCACTGCCTTCCAAGATCGGTCATTTCATAAAAAACAGCGCTTTCCCGCCGAATTTCTTCTACAATACCCTTGCCGGAAAGCCAGGACAGAGCCTGGTTTCCGTTTCCGCTCTTAAAATTGAGAGCTTTTTCGACTTTTTCAATGCTAAGTTCATCCCCTTTCTTACAGGAAAGGATGATCTTGATCTCCAAAGGATGGAGATTTTTCACCGTATTTTGAATATCAACCATAACTTCTCCAATTTTGCCAAGAGCTTGTCCAAAACGCGCCCGGATTTTGGGCAAGCTCAGAATACCAGCATCGTACCGTTTTGAGAAGGGGGAGCCTGTTCCGAAGCCAGCCGGATTTGGGGCAAGCTCACTCTTCTCTTTCCATCCTGCCCGCCTTGACCACAATATCCTTAAAATACCGGGCTTCGTTTTCGCTCAGGCCGGCCCGCAGGATAAGATCCCGGATGAAGCGTTCCTGCTCCTCCCTGCCGGGATGCCTGTAGAAACCCAGTTTTTCCAGGGCAGAACTTATCGAAAGGGTCAGTTTTTTCGCCGCATCCATGGAAACGGGCTCCCAATGGCCCTTGACTGCCCGGAGCTCTACCGGTTCGGCCATAAGCAATTCCCAGGCATAGATCTGCACCGCATGGGAAAGATTGAGGGAGGGGAAGCGTTCATCCGCGGGAATATGGCTGGCAAGGCTGCAAAGTTTCAGTTCGGCATCGTCCAGGCCGAAACGTTCATTACCGAAAACAATGCCCACAGAGCCTTCGGGCCGCTCACGGAGGAAGGAGGCCAGTTCCCTGGGAGCCATGCTTACCTGTTTGCGGCCCCGGCCGCGGCGCCGGGTAGTCCCCACAAGGAGGCTCAGATCCGCCGCCGCTTCCTCCAGACTGTCGTAAAAGGCGGCTTCTTCCCAGATCCGCTCCGCGTGGACTGCCCTGGCCCGTACCGGCAGATCTTCCCGGCTGCCGGCCTCCGGTTTTCCACCCGGAAACGCGGGATTTGCTTCCTCGCCTTCCTTCCCGCAGACGATCCGCAGGCGGGAAAGCCCCATATTCATCATGACCCGGCAGACAGCCCCCACATTCCCCGGTTCTGAAGGTCTTGAAAGGACTATTACGGTATCTTTCAGCTTCATTTCGTCATTATAATATAAAGCCGTTCCAAAATCCGGCAGGGATTCTGATTAGAGTCTGTCTATAATGTAGACACATTATAGACTCGGCATTTATGCCGCGACTACCTTAAAAAACGCATTTGAGTATGCAAATGCAAGGTCTGTCCACAAAGTAACCGACTTTGTGGATAGACACTGATTACGGAACAAGATCATCTTAAGGTTTTCCCAAACCGGAAAGAAGGGACTTGAAATAGTTGACAAATCTTGAAATAATAATCCGTGTCTGTCTATAATGTGGATACATTATAGACAGACCACCTTAAACCAGGCATTTTGCGTACCGTTTTGGTACAAGGCGAAACGTAGTTTCGCACCGGGAGCAAATGCGAAGTGTGTCCATAAAGTAACCGACTTTGTGGATAGACACTAATTCATAGGAAATTTATGGAAAAGCTGTATACCGGTTTGACAAAAACAAGAAAAATTAGTATGATGGATTGAAGTATCAGTAACCGATAGCAGGTAAAGGAAACCCCATACTTGCCGGGTATGGGCGAGGGAGAGTCATGACAAACAACGATATAGTTCCTGGTTTTGATGATGAAAAAGATGAAAGCCTCAAAATCAAGCTTCAGAAAGTAAATGAAGCGGAAGGCTGTCTGGTTCTCTACCTTACGGGGTACATCGACACCTATAATTCAAACTATTTCCAGAAACGGGTAACCAAGGCTATTGAAAGCGGTTTTATCCGCCTGATTTTCCAGTGCGGCGGTCTTAACTATGTGTCATCCACCGGTATCGGCTCCTTTACCGCCTTCCTCAAGCAGGTAAAACCCCGCGGCGGGGATCTGGTTCTTCTGGAAATTCAGCCCAAAGTCTACGAAGTGTTCCAGCTTCTCGGTTTTTCCCAGTTTTTTAACATTAAAGATAACCTGGACGATTCGATCAACTTCTTCCGTACCGGGAGTGCGGCGGAATCGGTATCGCTTTTCCCCAAAGTTTTTGCATGCCCGATCTGTTCCAAGAAGCTTAAAGCTCTCAAACCCGGTCGTTTCCGCTGTTCGGAATGCAAGACCATTCTTGCTATCGACAATGCGGGCCAGGTTTTCCTGGGTTAACCCGGTTTTTCAGGAACTTATCAGGAATTAAATGGAAAATAAAATAGAACGATACCTCATTGACCTCATGTTCAATTACCGGGAGATTGGTAAAGACATCTGGCTTCTGGAAGATGAAGAGCACAGCCTTGTCAATGTGGCCGTTTCCCGGGTGGAAAACATCGTCATTGTCCGGGTTGTTGTGATGGAGGTTCCAAACACGAAGGAACAGCCGGAATTCTTCAGGAAGCTTCTGGAACTCAACGCCAGGGATCTGCAGCATGGAGCTTACGGGGTTGAAGAGGACGAGGTCGTGCTGATCGATACTCTGGAATACGACACCATGGATCTGGAGGAATTCAGAGCCACTCTGGATGCCTTCAGCCTGGCCCTTACCCAGCATTATCCCATCCTTTCCGGGTACAGGAAATAAGCGGCGTATGATGCGCCTAATTGGAGGTTACCATGGGTGTTTTTTCACGGCTTAAAACCCTTATTTCTTCAAATGTAAACGACATTATCAGCAAGGCTGAAAAGCCCGAAAAGATGCTCAATCAGCTCATTATTGACATGAATCAGCAGCTTATCGAATCGAAGAAAGCGGTAGCCATGGCTATTGCCGACGAGAAGAAGCTTGAACGGGAACGGGATAATCAGCAGGCGCAGTCTCAGGAATGGGAACGCAAGGCCATGCTGGCGGTCCAGGCCGGAAAAGATGATCTTGCCAAGGAAGCCCTGATCCGTAAGCAGGAGTATGAAAAGGCCGCCCAGGAGTATCAAAAGCAGTGGGAAGCCCAGAAAACTTCGGTAGAAAGCCTCAAGGAATCGCTTCGGGAACTGCAAAAAAAGATAGAAGAGGCCCAGCGGAAGAAAAACCTCCTTGTTGCCAGGGCAAAACGGGCCGAAGCCCAGCAGAAAATTCAGGATACCATCTCCAATGTTTCGGGAAATCGCAGCGCCTTCGATGCGTTTGACCGTATGGCCGCCAAAGTAGACCAGATGGAGGCCCAGGCGGATGCCGCCAAAGAACTGGAAGACCTTTCCGCCGATGCAAACCTCGAAAAACGCTTTGAGGAACTTGAAAAGTCAGACTCCAGCGCCGATATGATGCTCCTGGAACTCAAGGAGAAAATGAAGGCTCTGCCTGAACATTCCGGTGAAACAGGCAAGGAGTAGGGAGAATTTCCCTATTTTCACAAGTTATCCACAAGTTTGGCTCACTTGATTGATACACTCTTATTTCCGGCTCATGTATAGAGTGAATTTTTTGGATAATTTTATGCTTTTTTTTCATTTAACTCCTTGTATTATAAGGGTTTACGTTTTATGGAATACTGAGATTCCGACTAAAATATTAATCATGTATAAAAACTGATACACCCCCGTTTTTCCCCGAATTTGTATACAAGTTGTGCACAGGCGCCCTGACACCATCTGCCGAACCCTTGCATGGAGGGATGAGCCATGTTAGGCTCAAAGTGTGAAAAGCGGAGTTACGAATCTGGCCTGTCTCATCCTCTTTTTCAGTCTTTCATTTGTGGGAATCTTTATCTTTTCAGCCCTTCTGCACTTCCTCGTCATAAAAACTCAAGCCGCGGGGATCTTTCCTCCCCAGGGAGAGCGGAATTTATCCGAATTTCTTGAAGCGGCATGCTGGGCGCTGGCCCTTTCGGTTCACGGCGCCATCCTTTCGGCCCTGTCCTATTCGGCACGAAAGAGAATTTTTGCCCCCGTGAGTATTCCGGCGATCGCTTTTCTTGCCTGCGCCATGAGTTTTATTGGTTTCTGGGCCCTCGAGCGGGCGAATTTCCTCCCGCCTGCCCAGTTTCCTCCAAAAACAGTGGGACAGCCCGGTCTAATACTCACCCAGCCCGGAGCCGTAATCGTGCTCCTCGAAGAGCCCGAAAAGATGTACGGCCCCCGTGTCGTGGCCATGGACGGGCAGCCTCTCCTCTTCCAGGAGAACCCCAGAGGGCCCGGCAGTTCAGGCGCCTATCTGCCCCGTCTTCCCTTTATTTCCCAGGCGCCCTGGTTCCTCCGGAGTATTGGCATCGACATCAATCTGGCGGGCATACAGATGGAGGCCCTGTTCAAGCGGGGCGCTGTCCCCTTCATCATTTATTCAGGAGCGCTTATCTTCCTTCTTGCTTCTTTCCGCTTCATCCTGGAATTTTCCGTCTGGCCTTTGGCCAACTTTTTTCTGGGAATTCTGGCGGTTCGGGGAGTCCTGGCCCTGGAGACTTTTGTTAATTCCCCGGAAATTGCCGATTTTTTGGGCTTCTACCTTGGACAGCCTGAGCTTTCCGCCTATGCGGTTCCCCTAAGTTGGTGCCTTTTTGCAGTCTTAATCTGCCTCTATACCTTCCTTGTTTCTCTGATAAAAAAAAGGCGGAAAAATGAAGTTTAAAAAGGATACTTTTCTTTCCCACTCGGGTTTTTTTTCCATATATCTCATTCTCGCCTCTGCCCTCATTATTGGGTTTAGCTGTTTTTTCCCCGGAGAGAGGATTCCGCTGGGTATCTATGCAAGCCCCTGGCGTCTTCTGCGTGGCGTATTCAGGATCATCAACCTTTTCCCGGCCCTGGCACTTTCCGGCCTGGTGATCCCTTTTGGGTTTCTGGAGAGTAAAAACGCGGGAGGGGCGGCCCTGTTTCTGGAACGGATGAGGGGGCCTCTTATCGCCGCCATCGTGGGTGCAATCCTAAATGCCGCCCTCTATTTTGTTGTCCTGCCTCCGGTTGATGCGGCTTTGTCGGGGATGCGGGATCGGGGGGAACTCTATATTTCTTCCCTCAGTCAGGCTAAAACCGCCGCCGCAGAGGGAAACTGGAACGAAACTGCCCGGTATATCGGTATTTGCGACAGTATCTGGCCTGAGAGCGCCGGGGCTAAGGATCTGCGGGAAGAGGCCGCACTGCAGGTTGAAGAACGCCGTTATAAGGAGACGCAGGCAGAGGCTGCCGAATACCCAATGGCCCAGATAAGCGCCCTGCCGGGGCAGCGGCAGCCGGTAAACGCACGGGAAGCGCTCGACATGGCGGAAACTGCCCTGGGGGAAAAACGGTACTTTGATTCCCACTGGCTGGCAACTCTGGCCGGAAGAATCGCCCCGGACGGTAGTCCCGAAGAGGCCGACGCCGCACGGCTTGCAAGCAGGGCCTGGAATTCGCTGGAGGCCATGTCTCCCGGCGACAGGGAAGAGGAAATCAGATCCGATTTTTTCCTGAAACGTTCAGGTTACGAGGCCATGATTGCCGGAGAGTGGATCAGGGCCTACTATATCTTCCGGGAACTAAGGGAAAGGACGCCTCAGGATCCCGATGTAGAGGCTTTTCTTGCCAAAAGCGAAGCGGGAAGCAGGGAATCGGCCTTCTTTACCGATGAAATTGAGATGCTGGGAGAACTTATAAGCGGGGTGGTTTTCTCCATTCCATACAGGGATCCGTATCGCAGTCCCGATTCTCCCTTTACCGGCCGGGGGGTGCTGCGTTTCCGGTCCCTCTCCTGCTTTCCCGACTATTCCTGGGCCATGGGCCTGGAATTCCTTGCCTGGGACGGAGAGGGGGTTTCCAGAGTAAGGGCTCCCTACGCCCAAATTCTCCCCGAAACTCTTGGAAACCGTCCTATGACGGCGGTAAGGATGCGGGCGCTGGATCCCCATGATGAAAAAATCCGTTTTGAGCCTGTTATAGAGGGGGATGCCCTCTCTGTGGTGGGGGATGCGGAACTCCTAATCGATCTGCCCTACGACAGTTTTCTGCTCCTCAAAGACCTGAGGCAGGGAGAAAACGCCCTGTCCGTGGGGGAACTTTTTACCGCCGCCCGGAGCCTCGGTCTCTCAGGCTACCTGCCGGAGAGCTTCCAGGCCGAAATTATCCGCCGTCTGGGCGGGCCCCTCTTTCTCCTGCCCCTGGGTATCCTGGCCCTCAGCCTCGGCTGGCGTCTGCGCTTGCAGGCGCGAGGGAAAAGGCCCTATGTCGCCGGCATTCCCATGCTCTTCGTGCTGCCCCTGGTGTGGAACGGGATCTTTGAACTTTGCAGGGTGATCATCGAAGCGGCAGGTGTTCAGCTTATCTTCAAGGCAGGCTTTTTCTGGGCCTTCTTCGCTCTTATCGGAGGGGCCGCCATCTTCTTCATCCTGTCTCTGATACTCTTTGCCATGAGTCCCTCCGAGCTGTAAGTGTAGGGAAGGGGGCTAATCTTCCCGGTTTAGCTCAAGATACGCTTCTTTGATTTTTACGAAGGCTTTTGCCGCTTCCTCCTGCTGGCTGGGGCTGAGAGCCGTCATGCTGTCCGGATGAAACTGGAGAGCAAGTGTATGGTAGCAGGATTTGAGTTCCTCTGCCGAGGAACCGGGTTTGAGACCAAGGATACGCCAGCATTCTTCCTCACCGGCCTTAGTGCGGCCGGGAAGCCCTGTTCCGGCCCGGAACGCAGGATCGAGGATCAGGGCGATTCCCGCAGCAGTTTCCCGCGCCGCAGGGCCTCTGGCAAGGGCGTAGAGGGCCCTGGCAAGGAGGGGGAGATCCCTCCTGGAAGAACGCCGGGAAACGAGGTTTTCCGCCAAAAGAATGTGATTTATGGTTTCAAGCCGGGAAACCGCAATGCGGCAAAAGGCTTCGGCAAAGGGTATTTCTTCCCGGTTCCGGGGAAAAACACTCCTGACGGTTTGGATGATCTCTTCATGTATCGCTTCCGTTTCCTGTCCCGCAGGATTTTTCTCAATGATGTACAGGGAAAGGGCGCAGAAAGCGGCGAGTCCCGGTTCGCCTTCCTGCAAGTTCTGCAGTTCAGGCTTGTCAAAGTAACTCCTGACGGAACAGTCTTCGATCGCCTGGGCAAGGATCTCCTGCAGAAGATAGCCGAGAAGCACACCGATAAAGAAACCGGTAAAGCCCCCGATAATACCGGCAAAACCTCCGGCAAGAGATCCGGCGATACGGCGGTGTCTGTATAAAAACCGGCCTGCCCTGCTCACCTAACCGCTTCTCTCTATGACGGCGCCCAGGGAGGAAAGCCGCTCCACAAGATTCTCATAACCCCGTTCAATCTGGTAGGTATTGCGGATAATACTCTTTCCCCGGGCGCACATGGCGGCGATGATCATCGCCATGCCGGCCCGTACATCGGGGCTTACCAGTTCCGAGGCGCTGAGCTTTGAGGGGCCTGTAACCACCGCCCGGTGGGGATCGCAGAGTACGATCCTGGCCCCCATGGCGATAAGTTTGTCTACAAAGAACATACGGGATTCAAACATCTTTTCGTGGATAAGCACCGTCCCCTTTACCTGGGTGGCTACAACGGTAACGATGCTCGTAAGATCCGGGGGAAAGCCGGGCCAGGGAGCATCGTCGATCTTGGGGATCATGCCGCCGAGGTCGCTGTTCACCGTCATGGACTGCCTGGCAGGTACATGGATAAGGTTTCCTTCATGCTCCCAGACAATGCCCAGTTTTCCGAATGCGAGACGGGCGGAACGAAGATCCCTTAGGGCGGCTCCTTCGATGGTAAGCTCCCCCCTGGTGGCGGCCGCAAGACCGATAAAGGAGCCTACCTCCATAAAGTCCGCGCCCACGGCAAAATCTGTTCCGGAAAGTTTTGAAGTTCCCGTGATGGTAAGAATATTTGAACCGATGCCTTCGATCCGGGCTCCCATGGAAACAAGCATCCTGCAGAGATCCTGCACATGGGGCTCGCTGGCCGCATTGGTGAGGATCGTAAGCCCCCTGGCAAGCACCGCCGCCATGATGGCGTTTTCCGTTGCGGTAACGGAAGCTTCATCAAGGAAGATGTCCGCGCCCCTCAGGACTTTTGCCGTAAAGGTAAACGAATCATTGGTTTTAACCCTGGCGCCCAGTTCGGTAAGGGCCAGAAAGTGGGTATCCAGCCGCCGCCTGCCGATAACATCCCCTCCGGGGGGAGGCAGTACAGCCTTGCCCGTCCGCGCCAGGAGAGGCCCCGCAAAGAGGATCGAAGCCCGGATCTTCTGTGCGTGTTCCACCGGTATTGCGGAAGATTTTATATCCGTCATGACAAGCCGCCAGACTCCGGGCCCCAGACTCTCCACGCTGCCGCCGAAAGCCTGATATATCTCCAGCATTACCTGTACATCTTCAATGACGGGAATATTCCGCAGTACCACAGGCTCACCGGTGAGCAGCGCCGCTGCGATGCAGGGAAGGGCGGCGTTCTTGTTCCCGCTGATCCGTATGTTTCCGCCGATGGGATGGCCGCCTTCGATCAAATACTCGCTCATTCCGCTCCTTACGCTCGTGGCCGAAAGCCACATATTTGACTCTACCCTCCATGAGGAGTATTGTCAAATTCAGGAAATTAATGTATGGTGTATAAAGGATTAAAAACCGTTATTTGATGGCTTTCAACAGGACATTTTTTTTCCTTTTCATTTTTTGCTGTTGCGGGCTTTTTGCCCAAAACTTCAGGCCCTTCACGGTACTGCATGTTATAGAAACCCGGCACTTTGAGATCATCTACCCTTCCGAATCCGAAGAAACGGCCCGGACTCTTGCGGGTTTTGCGGATTCCGTCTACGAAAAGGTTTCTTCCTCGCTGGGCCTGAGCCTCTCGCGGAAAGTGCCGGTAAGCATCACGCCCCACACCGAAGAATTCAATGGCTACATGAACCCCATGCCTTTTTTCCATATTTTTCTCTTTGATACCCCGATAGATCCTGAGTGGACAGGTTTTGAAAATTCCCTGGAAAAGCTCTTTATTCACGAGATGAGCCATGCGGTTTCGATGAGCGTCAAAAGTCCGTTTTACAGGGCGCTCCACCGCATCTTTGGGGCCTGGGTCTACCCCCCGGCCATGACCGTTCCCGGCTTTATGACAGAGGGACTTGCGGTAAAATTTGAAAGCGCTGACGGCGGCGGCAGGGCCAACGATCCTCTAATCCGGCAGACGCTTATACAGGCCCATGCGGAAGGCGCTTTTTTAAGTCCCTTCCAGGCTTCGGGGGTCTGGGATCTGCCTGCGGGTTCCCACCATTACAACTACGGAGCCTACTTTTCGGCATATCTTGAAGAACGATACGGCCCGGAAAAATATGCGGAACTCTGGCAGTCCCTGGGCAGGCTGTATCATTTTACCTTTTTTTTCTATAACTTCAATTTTTACAATGCCTTTAAGAATGTATACGGGGAAGCTTTCCTTGATGTCTGGAAAGACTTTGAAGAAAATTTTGAGCTGAAGGGGCTTGAAGACAATGATCGGGGAAGATTATCCGGAAAGAGACAGCTAATCACCGCAATGGCCTCCGGGGGCGGCAGGATCTTTGTTTTTGACAGGATACGCCGGCAGCTTATCCGGCTGAACGCCGGGGGAAAGGAAGAGCGGGCCTTTTTTGCGGATACTTCGGCCTACGGTATCGATGCGGATAAAAACGGGGAAAATCTTCTTGTTTCATCATACCGGTATACGGGAAGCCTCGCGGAGGCGGTGGTAAGGGAGTATTCCGCGGAGGGCAGGCTTTCGGGCCGGGTCTGGCGGAATCTCTATTCGGGAGTCTACTTCCGGGAGGGGCTGGCGGGACTCCGTGCGGAACGGCACAGTAACAGCCTCGTGTATCGCAGGAAGCCGGGCAAGGCCGCCCCGGAAAACGAAGAGGTACTGCTCCGGGGAAATGCCGAACTGGTCTTTTCCCGGCCTGCGGCCCTGAATGACGAATGGCTTGTCTTTACGGCGCTCCGCCGGGGAAAACGGGAACTGGGACTCTATCACTATCCTTCGGCCCTTGTGTACAGGCTTGCTTCGGATCTTCAGGATGATGAAGGGCACTGGTCTTACATGCGCTGGCTCACTGTTTCCGAAGGCCGGCTCCTTTTCGGCTACGAAAACGCCGGAGGCATGTACAAGCTCGGCATGATTGATCCTGAAAAAATGGAGGCCGTCTTCTCCGAAAGAAATTTTTCAGGCGGGGTGAGCATGCCCATACTTGCAGAAAACAGGATCTTTTACCGGGGAGCCTTTAGCAGTTGGGACGCACTGATGCAATACCCTGAAGACGCCGAATCCCTGAGCGGCCGCCGGGCCTCCCTTCATCTTGTAGCATGGAATACGGAAGAACGCCTTGAAGCAGGGCTGAAACCGGAGGGAGAAGAGACTCCGCTTCCCGCCGCCTCTTCCGGGAATTCCCCCTTAAAAAGCAGACTTTACAACCCGGTAAAGTATCTCAATCCTTTCCGGTTCTGGGTTCCCTACCCCCTTATCCGTGAAGTCCGGGGCGGAAACTATAGTTTTGACGGCGGAGGCTTCTTCTCCTACCTGAGCGATGCTACCGACCTTAACACCGCGGAACTCTATGCCGCCATGGATGCCCGTTCATGGATGGCCTATACCGACATAAACTGGACTAATCTGAATCTGGGTTTCCCTTTGCGGATTCACTTCCGGGATGATATAGACAAAACGGGGCTCAATACCTACCGCGTTACCCAGGGCAGCCTTACCGTTTCGGCTAACCATTACCTCTGGGATGACCGGAACCGGCTGGGCTTCAGCGCGGAAATGGGAGCGCATGCCTATGCCCTGGATCCGGAAAACGGAAGTTCCGCCTATACCTGGAAATACGGAGACCGTCTCTACTTCAACTACATGGGCGGTCTGGAATTTTCAAGCCTCCGCCGTCTCGGCTGGGAAAGCTTCGGGCAGGGACTGCGAACCGGTATTTTTGCCCGTTTTACCCCGGATCACCTGCCTCCCCGGCTGGAAACTTCCCTGGAGGCGGCCTTTGAACCCTTCTTCCCGGCCCAACTGAATCTTTACGGCGCCTGGGATACCAGAGGCATGGATCTTCAGGGTGAATCCCGGAATTTTACCGGTTCAATATTCTCCTCCGTATCCGCAGCGGAGTACTCAAACCCGGAAATCAACGCGCTTACCTGGATCTCCGGCGGACAGGCGGAATTCCGGCTTTTCCGGGTGGAGATACAGAAGAACATTTCCCATCTCTACTATAACCGCCTCATCGGCACATTGGCCTACCGGGCGGCTCTCTACGATTCCAGGGATATAAAAGAACTTGAGGGAACCCCGCTGGGGGACGATTACGCCCTTACCCAGTCGGTACTGTTCCGCCTTGCCCTTTCGGCCTCCACGGTTTTTATCACTGCCGTACCGGCAAAATTTACTCCCAGCATCTACATGGTCTGGCGGGCCTCCAATGTGAATAACGGAGTTTTCAGTCTGAATGACGACTTCCGCTTCGGCTTTTTCTATTCACTGGAATACTAATACCCCATTAAACCTGTTAGGGAAGCTGATTTTCCGGACAGCTCTATTGAATATTATTAAAATTTGTATAAAAATACCAAATTAGAGTAGTTTGTTCCGATACCGGCCGGGTTTTGGGACAGGCTCAAAGATTATCCATTTTAAAAGGAGAGTAAAATGAAAAGGACAATCAAAGTGTGTGCCCTGGTGATGATCCTTGCGGTGCTGGCGCTGCCGGTTTTCGCCGGAGGCAAGAGCGACGGCGCCGGCAAAGATACCATCACTATCGGCGTATTTGAACCCATGACCGGGGCTAATGCGGCCGGCGGTCAGATGGAAGTGGAGGCTATCCGTCTGGCAAACAAGCTCTACCCAACCGTTACGGTCGGCGGCAAGGAGTACAAGATCAACCTGGCAATCGTGGATACCAAGACCGACAAGGTTGAAGCGGCCAATGCGGTGGAACGCCTTATTGACCGGGAAAAAGCCGCGATCATCATCGGAACCTATGGTTCCTCCTTTGCCATTGCCGGCGGGGAAGTTGCCAAGGAGAAGAAGGTGCCTGTTATCGGGACTACCTGTACCAATCCTCTGGTAACGCTGGGAAACGACTACTACTTCCGTGTCTGCTTTATCGACCCCTTCCAGGGGACTGTGATGAGTAACTTTGCCTTCAACGATCAGAAGGCCAGGACTGCCGTAATCGTTCAAGAAGTAACCAATGACTATTCGGTCGGTCTTGCCAATTTCTTTGTTGAAAACTTCAAAAAACTTACCGGGAACTCCAACTCGATTCTGGGAACATTCAACTACCAGACCGGCGATCAGGATTTCAGCGCCCAGGTTACCCAGATCAAGGCCCTTAATCCTGATGTCATCTTTGCTCCCGGAAACTACACCGAATCCGCTCTTATCATGAAGCAGGCCCGTGAACAGGGTGTTAATTGTCCGATTCTCGGCGGAGACACCTGGGATGTTCCCGAGTTTCTCGATGTCGGCGGCGCACGGGTAGAAGGCGCCCTCTTCTCAACCTTCTTTGACGGAGAAAATGCCGCTACCCCCATTACCGGGAAATTCATCTCCGATTACAGGACAGATTATAAAACCGAACCCTCCGGATTTGCCGCCCTTGCCTACGATGCATACCTGCTCTGCCTTGACGCTATCAAGCGGGCCGATTCTCTGGACAAGGAGAAGATCCGCAGTGCCATTGCCCAGACCAAGGGTTTTGTGGGCGCCGCCGGGGTAGTCACCCTGGACGAGAACGGGGATGCCGTAAAGGCCGCGGTTATTAAAACCGTCAAAAACGGCAAATATGTATTCCAGACTGTCGTGAATCCATAACCGCTGTTGTGGATTAAAAATTGAAGATTGGGAGTTGGCGGCAGTCCAATTCTCAATCTTCAATGCCAAAAGATATAAATGAGTATAGATTCGTTCCTGCAGTATCTGGCCAACGCCCTTTCACTGGGCAGTCTTTATGCCCTTATTGCCATTGGTTATACCATGGTGTACGGCATCCTCCGTCTCATCAACTTTGCACATGGTGATGTATTCATGCTGGGAGGCTACTTTGCCTTCTATGCAGTAACCTTGTTTCTTATGCCCTGGTGGGTTGGTTTTATTGTAGCCTTCGGTCTTACCGGTGTTCTGGGCATAGCCCTGGAGCGGGTAGCCTATGCTCCGCTGCGGAACAGTCCCCGGATTTCGATTATGATCAGCGCCATCGGCGCTTCTTTTCTCTTTCAGAATCTGGCCACGGTTATCTTCGGCGGCCGGCAGAAACCCTTTCCCGTACCCGATATGTTCAACCGGGTCATTCACATGGGCGCGGTTTCCGTAATGAGCGTCAGTTTCTTTATTCCTGTTTTGACAGCGATACTGCTGGTTATCCTTTTAATCATTGTTCACAAGACAAAAACCGGCATGGCCATGCGGGCGGTTTCCACGGATCTTGCGGCCGCCCGGCTTATGGCCATAGACGTTAACAAGATTGTTTCCTTTACCTTCGGCACCGGTTCTGTACTTGCGGCAATCGGCGGAGTCATGTGGGCGCTCAAGTATCCCCAGCTTAACCCTACCATGGGAACCGTGCCGGGGCTGAAATGCTTTATCGCCGCCGTCATCGGCGGTATCGGCAATATCGGCGGGGCGGTGCTGGGAGCCTTCCTCCTGGGCCTTATTGAGATCATGATCATGGCCTTCCTTCCCACGCTTACAGGCTACCGGGATGCCTTTGCATTTATTCTGCTGATAATAGTATTACTCGTGAAGCCTTCCGGTCTTCTGGGGAAACACCAGATAGAAAAGGTGTAGGAAACCATGACGCTTAGCAAAAAAACAAGACTGATACTGAGTATTGCGGGGGTTCTTCTCATCGCATTGTTTATACTTTTTGTGGACAAGACTTTCAGTTCCTTCAACCTGCGGATCTTCAACCTCTGCGGAATCTACATTATTCTTGCCCTTTCGCTCAATTTGATTAACGGTTTTACAGGCCTCTTTTCTCTGGGGCATGCGGGTTTCATGGCCCTGGGAGCCTATGTAAGCGCCCTTCTTACCATGAGCCCTGCCCAGAAGGAAATGAACTTCTTCATGGCTCCCATAGAGCCCTGGCTTGCCGGCATACAGCTTCCCTTTATTCCCGCGCTGATCATTGCGGGAGCGGTATCCGCCCTTGCGGGCTTTCTTATCGGTACTCCGGTACTCCGCCTCCGGGACGATTACCTCGCCATCGCCACCCTGGGTTTTTCCGAGATCATCCGGGTGGTGATCACCAACATGCAATCGGTGACCAACGGCGCCCTGGGCATCAAAGGCCTCCCCAAATTTTCTACCACCTGGATGATCTGGGGCCTGGCTTTTTTAACGGTAGTATTCATGTTCGCTCTTATCCGTTCCGCCTTTGGCCGTTCCTGCATGGCTGTCCGGGATAACGAGATAGCGGCCCAGGCCATGGGCATAGATGTCGCAAAAATAAAAATCTTCAGTTTTACCATAGCCAGTTTTATTGCCGGAATCGGCGGGGCGCTGCTGGGTCACATGATGAGTACTATTGATCCCAAGATGTTCACCTTTGCGCTTACCTACAACATTGTGCTCATCGTGGTACTGGGAGGCAACGGAAGCATCACAGGCTCCGTAATCGCGGCGATTGTGGTGACCATCTCCATGGAGCTTTTGCGTTTCCTTGACGGCCCCCTCAACTTTATCTTTGTGCAGACCAACGGACTTCCCGGCTTAAGGATGGTAGTGTTCAGCATCCTGCTTCTTGTGGTGGTTATAAACCGGCAGCAGGGCCTCATGGGGAAAACCGAATTTTCCTGGGAACTCCTTACCGGCATCAAACCCGCAATCGGAGCATATTTTTCAAAAAAAAGCGGCAAGGAGAGCAACTGATGCTGCTTACCAA
>JAIRNJ010000315.1 GCA_031258115.1 Treponema sp.
TTACCACGGACAGCACTGACGAACACGGACAAAAGCCTGAATTTTGACCCAAAAGTCCGTGTTTTCCGTGTGGTCAGTGGTTTATTTCTTAGAATCGTGTAGTAAGTAAACGCATATGGGGCCAGGCACCAAATTTGCACGCCCTTTAGGGCGAAGTGCCGGTGATTGTACCCGGCCCCACATATAGCGTCCATTTCCGCCACAGGGAATTTTCCGCCGGGGGATATACGCGAGATGAGGCAATGCGGCCGGTGGTAAAACTCCATGTTTTCTGGTATCCTCCTTATCATGACTCTCTGGTTTGCCACAGGAAACATTCACAAAAAGCAAGAACTGGCCGCCATTCTCCAAGCCGCCTCGCCGGGTACGGAGCTTCTTATCCCCGGCGAGGCGGGGATCGGTTTTGCCCCTGAGGAAACAGGCGCCACGTTCCTCGAAAACGCCCTGATCAAGGCCAGGGCCCTCTACCGCCTCGCGGCCGCCGCGGGGAAGGCCGGCCCCGTGATTGCCGATGACTCGGGGCTCTGCGTGGACGCCCTGGGCGGGAGGCCGGGGATCTACTCCTCCCGGTATGGGAGTACCGGACAGTATGGCGGAGGGGACAAACTTGGCGATGGGGAGCGGAACGCCCTGCTCCTCGCCGAGCTGGGGGACAATCCCCTGCGGAACGCCCGCTTCGTCTGCGCCATGGTCCTCCTCCTGAAGGAGGATCGCTTCTTCGCGGTTCAGGAAACCCTGGAGGGCGAGCTGGTTTCTTCTCCTGACGCCGCCAGGGGGGAAGGGGGCTTCGGCTACGATCCAATACTGTTCATTCCTGGGCTGGGCCGGACCGTGGCGGAGCTTTCGGAGGGCGAAAAGAACCGGATAAGCCACCGGGGCAAAGCCGCCAGAGCCATCGCGAGGATTCTGACCGGTGTCTAAACTCAATATAAAAGAAGAACTCAACGGGCCCCAGCTCAAGGCGGTGGTCTCCATCGAAGGGCCGGTGCTGATCATAGCCGGCGCCGGTTCCGGCAAGACCAGGGTCATCACCTACCGCATCGCCCACATGCTGGAAACCGGCATACCCCAGTCGGCAATTCTGGCCCTCACCTTTACCAACAAGGCGGCCAAAGAGATGGAGACCAGGGTAAAAGAGCTGACCGGAAAAAAGCTCCAAAGCCTCACGGTGAGCACTTTCCACGCCTTTGGGGTAAGGATACTCAGGGAAGAAATAGAAACCCTGGGATACCGGAAAAATTTTTCCATCTATGACGAAACCGACAGGCTGGAGCTTATCAAGGAATGTCTCAGGGAAAACAAGCTTTCTTCCGAGGGGGTGGATCTCTATAAGCTGGGGCAGCTTTTTTCAAATATCAAGATAGGCCGCCTTGAATGGGGCGAGGCCGATGGTTCCGGCCGTTACGCCGATTCGGTCTGGAAACCGGTATACGAGGAATACCAGCGGAGCCTTAAAATCTACAACGCCCTGGACTTTGACGATCTCCTCACCGTACCCATCGATCTCTTTGAGGCCCATCCTGAGGTTCTCGAAAAATACCGCCGCCGTTACCGCTACGTCATGGTCGATGAATTTCAGGACACCAGCCTTATTCAATACAAGCTCATGAAGCTCCTGGTCAACGCCGGAGCCGAAGCCGGAGTCCCCAATGTATGCGTTGTGGGCGATGACGATCAGTCCATCTATTCCTGGCGCGGGGCGAACTACGAAAACCTCCTCCGCTTTGAGAGGGACTTCCCCGGAGTTGAGGAGATCAAGCTGGAACAGAATTACCGTTCCACCAGCACCATCCTGGAAGCCGCCAACGGGGTTATCGCCAACAACGCAAACCGCAAAGAAAAGCGGCTCTGGTCGGGCAACGGCGGGGGGAGGCCCATCGAGCTTTTTTTCCCAAAAAACGAAAGCGCCGAAGCCGAGTTTATCGCCGCCACAATAAAAAAGCTGCGCTTTGAGGAAGACCTGCGCTATGACGATTTCGGCGTCCTCATCAGGACGAATTCCCAAATCGACACGATAGAAGAAGCGTTTCTGGCCGAAAACATCCCCTGCAGGGTTTCGGGGGGCCAGAGCTTTTTCGAGCGCAAGGAAATAAAGGACATACTCTCCTACCTCAGGGTCATCGCAAACCCCGACGACGACGTGAACCTCCTCAGGATCATCAATACCCCGAGGCGGGGAATCGGTAAGGCCTCCATTGTGGCCATTTCGGAACTGGCAAAAAAGAACCGCTCCAGCCTCTGGGATGCCCTGGGCCGCATGAGGCTTACGGGGAGGCTGGAACAGGGCCAGGAAAGCCTTTTCCAGGGGCTGGCCGCCGGAGAAGCGGGCCGCTCCTCCTCTCCCAAGGGAGAGCTCGAAAGTTTTATCGCCCTCATCGAGTCCCTCAGGGAGACCATGTTTAAGAGAGGGGATCTTTCCGGGAAAGTGAAGGCAATGGTGGGGACTATCGATTACTGGGGCCATCTGGTCGGCGAATTCAGGAAGGACGAGAAAAAGGCCCGGTGGAAATTCGCCAACATCGAGTACCTCATCAAGATGATGGAATACTGGGAGAAAGATCCCGACAACCTCGACCCGTCCCTTTTTGCGTATCTTAACCGCATCAGCCTTTTGACCAAAAGCGACGGTGACGACGATGCGGGCAAGGGGAAGGTGAACCTCATGACCATCCACGCCAGCAAGGGTCTGGAATTCCCGGTGGTTTTTATCGCCGGCGCCGAAGAGGGCATCATCCCCCATGAGCGGAGCCTTGAGGACGGCGCTTTTGATCCGGGGACGAATCCCATAGAAGAAGAAAGGCGGCTTTTTTATGTAGCCATAACCAGGGCCAGGGACAAGCTCTTTATCACAAGCTGCCGGAGCCGCCGCCAGTCCGCCGAAAAAGCCCCCTCGCCTTTCCTCGAAGAAATCCCCGCCCGCCTTATCCAGCGCCACAACGGGGATGAGGAGGAGAACGAAGAGTCCCCGGTGTCGCCGGAAGAATTCTTCGCCAGGATGCAGGAGAGGTTTGGGGGATAGGGGGCTGACTGTAATGCGCGGGATGACTATATTACGGCGCCATGTGTCTTTTGCCCTATTAATTCTTATCCTTCAAGGACAACAATTTTACTACCTTATCTACAATATTCCGGGAAGACAATTCATACTTTTCAATTACCGAGTGATATTCTCCGCTTTCACCAAAACAATCATCGAGTCCAATATGGTCGAATGGAATCGGGTGTTCTTTTAATATACGAATTCCAATATCATAGGCCAGACCATTTCTTTTTTGATGATTTTCAACGACCAATAAGGCGCCGGTCTTTTCAATTGATGACTTCAACCCAAGCCAGTCAAAAGGCTTAATCGAGTAAAAATCAATAATTTCGGCGCTGATATTCCGTTTCTCAAGAATTTCTTTGGCTTCCAACGCCTGGAATACCATATCCCCGTATGCGGCAATAGTAATATCCTTTCCCTGTACAATAAGATTGGAACCACCGTATTTAAAATAATCTGTTTCATCATAAATATCAAAAAAAGGTTCCCTCATAAGCCTTGTAAAAACCGGTCCTGATGTTTCCATGGCCAGATCAAATATCCGGCTTGCCGACAAAGTGTCACAAGGCGCAAAAATCGTCATATTCGGCAGACTTGACATAAACGCAATATCTTCCGTTGCCTGATGGGTTACTCCGTCAATGGCAGCGGAAAGTCCCGCGTGGGAAGAAAGAAATTTTATATTAAGATGAGGATAACAGATAAAGGACCGGATGACTTCAACAGCCCGCATTGTGAGGAAGACCCCATATCCGCAGACTACTACTGTTCTCCCATCGGCAGCCATTCCCGCGGCTGCGGAAAGCGTTCCCATCTCCGCAATGCCCATGTTGAAATATCGGTCAGGAAATGCTTCGCCAAAAAGATACGAATACGTGGAATGACTGATATCCGAATCAAATACCGTAAAATCATGATCTGTTTTTCCGTATTCCTTCATTCGTTCCGCAAAACTTCGGCGGGTAGGCATTGATGCTTTTGTGAGAGATTTCATTTATTTAGCTCCTTTAATATCCTGAATTGCTTTCTGATATTCCGTGTCATTAGGTGCTTTCCCATGCCAACTCCAGACATTTTCCATAAACGTGACGCCTTTTCCCTTTACTGTATCCGCAAGGATAACTAAAGGTTTTGAGAAACCAACTTTTGCCCTGTCGAGAACAGCAAGTATTTCACGCATCTGATGCCCGTTTATCCGCCGGACCTCACAATTAAGAGATTTGAATTTTTCTTCCAGGGGCTCCATGGGCATGATATCACTGCCGCGTCCATCATTCTGAAGCCCGTTACAATCAACAATAACTGTTAAATTGTCCAGATGAAATTTATTTGCGATATGAAAAGATTCCCAAATTATGCCTTCATTAAGTTCCCCGTCTCCCAACAGGACATAAATGCGGTATTTTTTTCCGCTCATTTTCGCTTCCAAAGCCATACCCACAGCCTGACCAAAACCAATTCCCAGAGAACCAGTTGTTGCATCAATGCCCGGAACCTTCCCCGCCACAGGATGACCCTGAAGGCGGGAATTGATCTTTCTGAGTGTACTGAGTTCTTCAACAGGAAAGAATCCCCGTAGCGCAAGACAGGCATACCAGACAGGACAAGCATGCCCTTTAGATAAGACAAACCTGTCCCTGTCCGGCGCCCGGGGCTGCCGGGAATCTATAGAAAGAATATCAAAATACAGTGCGGTCATAATATCGGCGGCGGAGAGTGAACCTCCGGGATGTCCTGATTGGGCGGTATGAATCATGTCAATAATATGAAAGCGTACTTCCCTGGCTTTTTCTTCCAATACCTTAACTCTTGCCTCAAATAATGCCATACAATTATCTCCTTATGGACCTGATCATTTTAAAGAAAAAAGACACTCTTCGATTATTTTCCATGTTTTAAGATAGTCATTACCGCCAATAAGTTTATTCAGTCCCATTTGATCGGCGTCATCAAGGAGGTTCCAAAGTTTACGGGTTATTCTGGCGTTTATTTCGAAAGTACCCAGGATATTCCAGCGGGTTGGAGAAGTATCGGAAGTGAGATAATCTTTATAGCCGTATCTTTTCAGATAGAAAAGGAATTCGGCGTATTCAAGGAGATGTTTGGAACCACAAAAATAGTCCCAATCCCACTTGGCGTCATTATCATTGATATGGATATAATAAGGGTGGCCGCTTTCGGCAAGGAGCGCGACTTCTTCCGCAGGATTGTTGCCTCCATAAACAGAATGACCAAAATCCAGAGTGACTCCCAATTCCTTAATTCCTATCTCTTTTATCAGCAAGAGAGTTTTTGCCGCATTATTAAGATGACATGTTCCCCTGGTTTCACTTGGTTTAAATTCGATAAAAAGCGGTATATTTCTTTTATAATCTGCCGCCTCCCCAAAGCTTTCCAAGAGCCGTTTCCATGCTTCCGGGTAATCAACCTGAAAGGCAAATTCGTAGCCGTCCGAGAGCGGGCAACAGGTTACCTTGTCAGCCCCGATTTTTTCGGCGAAATCTTTGCTTTCTTTAATAAAATGTACTGCCTTAGTCCGAACATCCTTTTTCGGGGATGTTAATCCGCCGTCCCGAAATTCGGGTTCTGCTTTTACATTTGCATTAACCGCGGCAAATTTAATCCCCCGTTCATCCGCCAAACTCCTGGTGATCCCGGCATCCAGAACCTCATAGGGGTAAACTATTTCAACCCCATCCGCCCCTTCAATTTCCTTAATCATGTCAAATTTTTGTTCCAGGGTTTTCACTTCATTGTATTCATGAAACCTGTCTTTTGATTTACCAAGGAATGAGGTAATAACTGCATTCTTGACCATAATTATTCTCCTTTTGGTGTAAGCAATTTGGACTTTAAAAACTCAAGTCCCCGCCCGTATTCTTCTTCCGTCTTTTCGCGGTCACAGTTTATTTCAAGATCCCAGCTTCCGGCGTACTCTGACGAGAGAAGACTCCAGACAAGGCTGTCCCAGGGTATGGCGCCCTTCCCGGGTCTCAGGGAACGGCTTTCACCCGGATCGATATCTTTAAGATGAGTTCCGAATATCCTTCCAGCAAGCATCGGGGAAATCAGTTCAATACATTCCCGGGAAGTCCAGGCATGGCCGGTATCAAAGTTATATCCAAGATTTCCAGTGCCTATTTTTTCCGTCAGCCTCAGTATTCCCTGAAGCCCCCCCAGGATTGAACCCGGAAGCACTTCAAGAGCCAGTTTTTTTCCATTTTCACCCGCAATATCCATCATGATTCTTATTTTTTCGGCAAAACGGTCCCAAAGCCATCTATAATGGTATACGTCAATTTTCACCCCTTTGCAGTCAAAAGTGGGAATAACAACTGTGATAACGGTACAGTCTGGAAAAGGCCGCAAAATCTCAACACAACTCCTCATCTCTTCAGTCCCAAAGCTACTTTCAAGGGCTTTCGGGGTAATGAAACCGTGGAGTAGAAAATGTCCTACAAACTGGCTCGGCGTAAGCCCGGCCTTTTCGGCAAAGCCGGCCACCAGGGTCACCCCGCCTTTTACCCAATCCTTGAGCATCCAGGGATGAAAGACTTCAAGCTGGAAATGGGAAAATCCCAAGGCCTTGATATCTTTAAGACTTGTACCCATCTCTTCCGGGGTAAAGTTATCAGAGAAACGTGAAATATAATAAGCTGGCGAAACGCCAAATTTTATTTCACCCACCAGTTGCTCCAAAAAATATTTTCAATAATATATTGTATACAATTTTTTTAGCACAAAATATCATATTTACCAATAATTTTATATGTTTTTCTATGTCCATTTTTCCTTAATCCTTTCAAGTTTGGTCTTATTGCTTTATACCTGTTGCGGCAATACTCTGAATAATGTATTTCTGTAAGAAAACAAAGATTACAGTAAGAGGTATTACGCTAACAACCGATAAAGCTGTTGCTACACCGGCATGACTAGTCTGCTCAAAGGAATACTGAGAAAGTCCGATTTGGATTGTCTTCATATTAGTCTTAGTCAACACTATCAATGGCCACAACAAATCATTCCAGCAGTTCATAACATTGAGGATAATAATGGTCGCAATAACCGGCCCCATTAACGGTAAAAAAATTTGCCCATATATTCTGAATTTACTTGCCCCGTCTATAATTCCGGCTTCATATAAATCATCGGGAAGATCATCACAGAATTTTTTGATATAAAATATATACATCGCTGTCGTCAATACATGGGGTAAAACGACACCCATGTAAGTATTGGTGAGCCCAATGGCACGAATAAACATAAATGTAGGCATGAGCTTTGTTTCAAAAGGAATCATCATATTAGACAGGATGATGAGTAAAATAAGGCCCTTACCTTTAAACCGACCTTTCGAGAGACAAAAACCGGTAAGTGTCGAGATGGCAACTGTTAGTACAACGCTGAGTATAACTATAGCCAGCGTATTTATCAGATATTGAACAAGCGGCATGTTGGTAAAAGCTATTTCATAATTAAAAAAGCTTGGATTAGCCGGAATGAATCTCGGTGGATATGGAAGCTCATAAGAATTAACTCTGTCGAAGCTTGTGGCTGACATCCAGACAAATGGAACAATTGTTACCACAGATGCGAAGCTCAACGCGCAGTAATAAATTATGTGAGAAACCATTATGGGTTTCTTAGATTTCTTATCCATGTTTATTTCCCCCCGGATTTTATACGAAAACGCCGTCTGCTCTTGCCTCGTTCATCATCATTCTCGGTAATATAGAGGTTAATAATTGTTATCATAATAATAAAAAGGAACAGCACTGTTGAAGCGGCCGAACCTAAACCTAAATCTTTAGCCCATCTGGTTGAAAAAGTTTTCCGGAAAACAAACAACATTATTGTGAACAACGATCCTGCCGGAGAACCAAATTCATTACTGATTGCATATACATCGGTAAATCGTTTAAGTACAGTTATTGCTGTCGTTATATATACGAAAGTAAATATGTTTTTCATACATGGAATGGTGATACGAAACCATTGCTGAAACTCATTTGCGCCATCAATTTGAGCCGCTTCATAATATTCTTTTGGTAAGGTCTGAAGTCCAGCAAAGAACAAAATAACATTGTAGCCGATTCCTTTCCAGATCGACATGAAAATTACCGATTCCCGCGACATGGCTGGATCATTAAAAAAACCTTTAGGAGCAATACTAAACAAGTGAAGGACAGAGTTTGCAATACTGTTTGGATCAGCCGAAAATAAAAATTTGAACAAAAGAGAAACGGTAACCATCGACATTATCATGGGTAACAAGAAGCAGGTTTTAAAAAAACTTTTGCCACGTTTAATATTATTAAGCATTGTAGCAAGTACAAAGGCAAGGGGAATATTCAAAAACATACCGAGAACACCCATATATACCGTATTTCCCACAGACTGCCGAAATTCAATGTCCTTAAACAGTATGGAGTAATTCAAAAACCCAACATAATTCCCGCTCATATTGCGCGTGCTGTCCGATATAGTCATAAACAATGGGATGAGGCTAAAACCCACAGTTCCAAGCACCGGTATCAAGACCAAAAGATACCACTCGATATTTTCCTTAAAAACAGCTTTGCTTTTCATGACTCCCTCACCCCAAGGCTAATACACACAGGGACAGGACAATACTCCTGTCCCCGCAGAAACGATTATTACCGGGCCAATCTTTCCTTGTTTTCAACCCACTTTTTGACTTCCTCATACTGTTTCGCCCGGGCGTTCTCTGGTGTAATGGTTTTGGCAAGGATTTCCGCAATTACAGGCTGTATTGGTGTTCTGAAAAACCAATAATCATCCGTCCTAAAACCCGTATTAAAACTGACTTCAATTCGTCGTCGAGTATCAGGTATCGGTTCCTTTAAATATTTGAGCATTGATGGATCTCTAAGTACAGGTAATCCTACATATCTGAAGTTGAGAAAAATTTCGTCAAGTATCTCAGGCGTGGTGACAACTGCCTCTACAACCTTCCAGGCATCGTCCTTTATCTTGGATTGTTTGGCTATTCCTAAAAAATCAAACTCAGGAAAACCTTGTTGCCCCTCACTACTTACCGGATAAGAAATGAATTTAAAACGTGATGTGATATTATCCATTTTTGCTTTGTAGTAATTAAACACGGTATAATAAGCAGATGGATGCAAGTGTATAGCAATGTCGTTATCCTCGGTCATCCACTTCTCAGCCCCGGCGTTCGTCGTTATACCCGGTGGGCACAATTCAACAACAGCGGCAAGCCAATTAAAGTAATTTAAGAGCTCTGAAGATGTTTTTATCGACTCTACATATTTTTCTTTGTCAAAATTCCTGATATTCATATCGAAGTTATTTCTGACAGCAAGCCAGGCATCGAATGAAATCGCGATAAACTCAGTCCGGTCAGCCCTGATATACATCCCATAATTTTGCTTACCGGTTACCGGGTTTGTCCCGTGTACCTTTCTCCCTTTTTCGAGAAGAATCTCAAAAGAATCCCCTTCCTGCGGCGGTTCTACACCCCACTGCCTGAATATCTCGGCATCGTATGATACGCAGGACTGGGACAACTCGTATGGCAACCCAAAGATCTGACCTGTCGCTTCCGGAATATCGAAGGTATGGTAGGGGATATAATTGAGCGTATAATCGCTAAATAGCTTTTCCATGCCACCATTCCCCAAAACAGTGCTCTTTTGGATATACGGAGTAAGATCATCAAACCATTGCGGTACCATGACCTGGTTTGTGAACCGCGCTACATCAACCTCTCCAGATGTAGTTAGCGTCTCAAGCTGCTGAATCCAGTTCGAACTACCTAACCAGGTAATTTCAATATTATACCCGGTTACTTTACTTACCACATTTTCCATTATAACCTTACTTGGGTTCTTTATTCCTGTAACGGGGTCCACTGTCTCCTGATCAGCCATAGTCCACGCCATTTTTACAGTTTGCGTTCCAGAAGCTGAACCACCTTGTCTGTTACAGCCTGCCAAAGCCAGCGTCATTACAACGATGATAAAAAACGACATTCTTTTCATACTAATTACCTCCAAATTCTTGTTTATTGGTAGTGTTTAATCACTTTTCCAACTCATGCTTATTATCAATTCAATATTTTATATATATTTATTCCACCTCAACATTCCTTTCCAGAGTTCCGCCATCCACAAGATTTATTACAGCTCTCCATTTATCCCCCTTTTGAGTTTTATACCCTTTCTGGAGCCAAGTAGTGCGATAATTAACCAAGAAGGGTTCTTGATAGGCTCTATCAACAAGGACTCCGTTCATAAAGAATTCCACAAAATTGACCGTAATAGGATTTTCTGCAACAAGCCTGATCCAGCGCTCCCCAGACTGCTGCCAAGGGCCGGATAGTCCCTCAAGAACGTACTGTTCTTCTTCCGGGATGGGAGACACGGGGATACCAAGACCCCGGGCCATACGGCGGGCAAAAAATTTGTCTTCCGCATTAGTTAGTCCCCAAAAGGTCGGAGGTTCCTGCTTGGTTATGTTATTGTAATAGCCCCAGGAAGTTCCGGTATCAAAGGCTACATCGAGCATTGAAACAAGTTGTGAATCTTCGTTACAGACGATAGGTTTATCCGGAGCAAAAGAGCGGGCCTGATTAACTAAATGATAATAAGATTGCCGGTTAAGACCGTTTCCATGGATCAGTACGATGTCGCTTCCTTCCGCGACTTCCTGAGAAATTACACCACCGCCGCCGCTGGAACCCACAGGCATGCCGCCTGATTCTTGCCTGGCAATTTCCATAAGAGTGGTGATGCCTTCCGGATTTGAAATAAGCGGCCTATCCTTAAAAGCACCCACATTGTACTCGTTCGCTACCTCAATAATAACATTGGTAAAGCCTTTGTCCCGAAGCCAGCGGCTGGCTGTCCTGACTGCGTTCCGCACGGTTTTTCCACTCTTCATCCGTTTGGATTGGCCCTGATAGAAGTAACTCACAATTACAACCATACCAAGATCGCCGGCAGCCTGGATAAGGCGTTCCATTCTATCAAGGTACGCCGGATCAATGGCGTTTCCGTCTTCACTGAAAGGGTTATTGTCTATGGAATCGTTATCGATGGTGAAGCAGGGGCCGCCACCCTGGAATCCCGCAGTAAAAGCCCGGAGCCCGCATGCGTACCATTCAGGCAGGGCTTTTATGAGGTCATCGGTGTTTTGCTCACTATCCCACCTGTTCCTACCGAACCGGGCGAATCTGCCGGGATCGGCCTTGTCGTCAAAAACTGCCTGGATAAATCTGGCATTCATCAAGAGGCCGTGGACATTCGGATTATTCCCCGGAATTTCGCTGTATGTGAGCTTTCCGTTTATTTTGAACCGCCTGCCTTCGATAGCCAACTTTGTTTTCACTCTTGTTATCTCCTCTTAGACAGAATATAAAATATTGTATTCAATATTTTATATTCTGTCAAGAAAAATTTTTTAAAATCCATAATTTTTCAAATCCGGAAGATTTAATTTGCCAAGACTTTAAAGGGGTCTGTCCCCATTGGCCAATCTTTCCGTCCCTTCCCTCCTCTGCCTCTGGTTCTCTCTTCGCCGCCGTGTTGAAGATTTAACTTGTTCCAAGACTCTCTGAATTCTGGAATAAGTCGATATGCTCCTTCATTTTTGTTTTCTGTATACAATATTATATTGACCAAGATTCTGTTATTAAAATATACTTTTGATATGTATAGAATAGAGGTCGAAGTTCTGGGACAAAAGGTCCATAAAGCTTTAAGGACCATGATTATGAATGGTGAATTACAGCCAGGGCAAAAGTTGGTTCAAGATGATTTGGCGGAATACTTGGGAGTGTCCAGGACACCCATTCTTACGGCTTTTTCAAAACTCGAACAGGAAAACCTGGTCGTTACCTATCCCCGGCGGGGCGCCTATGTAAAAAAGTATACCAATAAAGAACTTCTGGATATATGTAAGATCCGTATATGCCTGGAATCTCTGAGTGTTCGTGAAGCTGCGCTTAAGGCAGTTCCCGAAGATATTGTGATTTTGGAAGAAATAATGCGGGATTTTGACGAAGGAGTAAAAAAGAACGATAACAGCCTTCTGAGACAGGCGGATTATAACTTTCACACCGAAATATTACGCTGTAGCGGCAACCAGTTTCTTTATGATATGCTTTTTTCATACATTATAATTGTCATCAATATGAGTGGTCTGATGAGATATGTTGAACTAAGCCAGATTGAGCACCATGAAATCCTGGAAGCAATTAAACAAAGGGATCCTGAACAGGCTGAATTGCTTATGATTAAGCATACGAAAAGACCAATCCAGTTTCTAGATTTATAGAAATAGGAGAGACTAAATGCCCAAAATTGAAAACCAAGTCTTGTTTGAGCTGGTTTATGAGAAAATAAAGTATATGATTGATGAAGGGGTTTTTAAACCGGGTGAAAAAATCAATAAAGGTGAACTGGTTAAAATTCTTGGAGTCAGTCAGACACCTATTAATGAAGCCTTAAACAAATTGACCGGTGAAAAATTTTTTGAACAGCGAAATCGTCAGGGGTTTTTCATCCGCCAATATTCATATCTTGAACTTAGCCATTTATTTGAACTTCGAGCTTCTATCGAAGGAATGGCGGCGCGTCTTTGCGCGGAACAAATCAAAGACGATGAACTTGAACAGATTACCAAAATTTTCGATAGTTATTGTCTGCCCCTTTCGGAACAGGGCCGGATTGATTATCTGCATGCTGACAAGCTGTTTCATGAAAATCTGGTCAAGTTTTCCGGTAATTCCTTCCTGGTAGAGATTTTTATTTCTTCCGGTTATCTAACCAAAAGTAATCAAAAGGGGCTCCTCCGTCCTGCCGAAGAAACCTTGCCGGAACATAAGATGATTATTGAAGCCCTGAAAAAAAGAGATGCCCATATGGCACAGGAACTTACCATTCTGCATTTTCTAAAAACACGAGATCGTTTGCGGGAGTTATACAATTATTCCCAGGTGGTGGAACAATGAACGAAGAGTCCCCGGTGTCCCCGGAAGAATTCTTCGCCAGGATGCAGGAGAGGTTTGGGGGATAGGGGGCTGACTGTAATGCGCGGGATGTCTATATTCAAAAAATAGAAAAATCCTTATAGACTTATTGACAATAAAGCATAAAATCCTCATTGTACCTTTTAGGAAACTATTCAGCCGGCTATATGCCGATAACAGCTTAGTGGGGGTAGCTCGAA
>JAIRNJ010000078.1 GCA_031258115.1 Treponema sp.
GCCCTGGCAATGGCGGCGGCGGTGGTAATCCGGGAAACCATCGCCTTTGTCGGAACCGAGCATGAAAAGCAGTTTATCCGCAAGGCTTTTTCTACCTATCTTTCAGGCGATGTGGTTCAGGAGATCCTTGCAGACCCGCAAAAACTGCAGCTTGGCGGAACCAAGCGGCGCATGACCGCCGTCTTTACCGACATCAAGGGCTTTTCTACCATTTCGGAAAAACTTGACCCGGAAGACCTGGTACGCCTTTTGAACGACTATCTTTCGTCCATGAGCAATATTGTATTGGATCAAAAGGGAACGATTGATAAATACGAAGGGGACGCCATTATCGCATTCTTCGGCGCTCCCCTGGAACTGCCCGATCATGCCCTGCGGGCCTGTATATCGGCAATCGCCATGAAGCGCGTTGAAAGGGAACTCAATATCCGCTATGAAAAAACCGGATTAAGTCCCGGCCCGTTGTTGACCCGCATAGGTATCAATACCGGCAGCATGGTTGTGGGAAACATGGGAACCCAGCAGAAGATGGATTATACCATTATGGGAAACGCCGTTAACCTTGCCGCCCGGCTTGAAGGGGTAAACAAACAATACGGCACCTGGATACTTGCCTCGGAAGATACCGTGAATGAAACCGGCGGCAAAATTATAAGCCGCCGTCTTGACCGGGTAGAGGTTGTCGGGATCGCAACTCCCGTCCGCCTGTATGAAATTCTTGAACTATCGGAAAACGCCCCGCCCGGACTATCAACAAAAGTGGAACTCTTTCACCATGCCCTTGATCTTTTTGAAAGCCGGGAATGGGCCGCGGCGGAAACCGTCTTTGGGGAACTGTTAAGCCTTGCCCCGGACGACGCCCCGGCGAAACTGTACCATGCACGCTGCGGCGAATACCGCAGGAAACAGCCCGGAGATGATTGGGACGGGGTTGTCAGATTAAGCCAAAAATAAAGATAAAATACCGGGTTTGAACAAGGAAGTCGCAGAAGCCGAATAAGGAAGGCCAAAATACCTCTTCTTCTTTTACTTTTTCGACTTCTTCGACGCGGCGGTTAAAAATACCTCTTCATTTCGAATTTCTTTCATTTCGCTTGCTTTTTATTTGCGGGTTGTGGTATAACTGAAAGCAATGACAGAGATTGCGGAACGGGAACGGATTATCATCGATTCTTTGATGGAAAAAGGGGCCATTTCGGTGGCGGATCTGAGCCGGGATCTTTCCGTGTCGGAGGTGACGATTCGTTCCGACCTGAGCAGTCTTGAAAAGAGGGGGCTTTTGAGCCGGGTTCACGGCGGGGCGGTGGCTTCGGTGCATCCCCATATTCTGGAGAGGCAGAATCTGCGGCTTGAGGAGAAGCAGAACATTGCCAGGGCGGCCGCGGCCCTTGTGGAGAACGGCGACACGATCATGGTGGAGGCGGGGACGACTGTTGCGCTGCTGTGCCGCTATCTTTCCGGGAAGCGGGACCTGCACGTAATCACCAATTCCGCACTGGCTTTCAATGCGGCAAAGAACAATCCTTCCCTCAAGGTTACGCTTTCCGGCGGAGAGTTCCGCAGCAGTACCGAATCTTTTGTGGGGCCCATTGCGACAGAAACCATACGGCGTTTCAATGTGCGTTTTGCGTTTGTGGGAACCGATGGTTTTGGGCCGAGGCACGGTATCACTACAAATCTCCTTGAGGGGGGAGAGATTATCAAGGTGATGAGGGAGCAGGCGGCCGCAGTTATTCTGCTTGCCGATGCGGACAAGTACATGCGGGCGGGAGCGGTGACTTTTATGCCTCTCTCCGGGACGGATGCCGTGATTACCGATTCACGTATTGCCTCCGGCGCCGCGAAGGAAATGAAAAAGGACAGTAATATTGCCGCCGTGCGGGAAGAGAGGGACAGTCTTGTTACGCGGTTCTGGTTTAAATTGAAATAGAATTGAGGCTGTTCCAAAACTTTAGTTTTTTAAAACCGGGGCTGTTCCGAAACCAACCGGGTTTTGGACAAGCCCAGCTCACAGGAGTGATTTTATGGCCCATGTATTGATTATGCCGCGGCAGGGAAACACCGTAGAGTCCTGTATCATCGGCGAATGGAAAGTGAAGGAAGGGGATGCGGTCGCTGCCGATCTCCCGGTCTGTGTGGTGGAAACCGACAAGGCTACTTTCGAGGTTCCCGCAGGGGCCGCAGGAACAGTGTTGAAAATTCTCCGGGAGGCGGGGGACGACGTTCCTGTGCTGGAGCCCATTATGGTGCTGGGCGAAGCGGGCGAATCCTGGGAGGCCGCGCTGAATGCCGCGGGGAAGCAGGCTCCGGCTGCCGGGGCCGAGTCCGGGAAGCTCTCCGGAGGTGGAAGTTCAGACGCCGTTCAGGCCGGTTCAGGCGGTGGGACCGGTTCCATATCCGGAAGTATCTTACAAACCGGCGGTTTGACAGAGAGCTTCGTTTCCGCGGTCTCTCCCCGTGCGAGGAAATTCGCGGAAAGGGAGGCGGCGGATCTTTCCGCCGTTAGCTCGCCTTCCGGGCCCGGCGGCAGGATCATTGAGTCTGATGTGGCCGCATCCATTGCGGGCCGTCCTCCGCTGACGGAGGCGGCAAAGGCGGAACTGCGGCGCAGGATTACTGCGGGGGAAGCTTCCGGTAGTATTACTGCGGGGAGCGGTATTGGCGGACGGATTAGGGCGGAGGATCTGAAGGAAACAGGTTTCTCCGGGGAGGGGCCGGGGGCCGGGCCTGCGGCGGGCTTTGCCGGGCCTGAGTACAGCGATGCGCCTGTAAAGGGGATACGCCGCCTCATTGCCGCCCAGATGATGGAATCCCACAGTAATACTGCCGCGTTTACGCTTAACGCTTCCGCCCCCGCGCTTAATCTTCTGGGCCTTCGCTCACGTTTCAAGTCAAGTGATCCGGAACTGGGTTTAAATAAAATTACAATAAATGATCTGATCCTCTTTGCCGTTTCCAGGATTCTGCCGCTCTATCCCTATATGAACGCCCACAGGCTGGGGGACACTCTGCGCAGTTTCCGTACCGTTCATCTGGGTGTGGCGGTTTCCACTCCCAGGGGGCTCATGGTGCCTGTTATCAGAAACGCAGAAACCCTGTCGCTTCTGCAGATTTCGGCAAAGGCGCGGGAACTGGCCGGAGCCTGCCGTTCAGGATCCGTTTCGCCGGACGATCTTCACGGTTCAACCTTGACGGTAACGAATCTGGGCAATACCGGCATCGAAAGTTTTACTCCGGTGATTAATATACCCGAGGTTGCCATTCTGGGGATCTGCAGTATCCTTCCCAGGCCCGCGGAAACTTCTCCCGGCAGCTACGAAATTCTCCCCCATGTGGGCCTGAGTCTTACCATTGATCACGCGGTGGTGGACGGAGCCCCGGCAGCGGAATTTCTCAAGGCGTTTGCCGCCGCAATCAAAGATATTGATCTGTGGCTCGCCAAATAAAGTCTGTCTATAATGTGTCTGCATCATGAGAGTAAATTGTAACAGGAGTTCTTAATTTATGTACGATGTGATTGTCATAGGCGGGGGACCGGCAGGCTATGTCGCCTCTGAACACCTTGGTCATGAAGGGAAGAAGGTGCTGCTGGTTGAAAGGCAGTATCTGGGCGGAACCTGTCTTAACGTAGGCTGCATTCCCACAAAGACGCTTCTCAATTCGGCAAAGCACTATCTCCATGCGGGGGAGGCGGGGCAATTCGGCGTTCACGCGGAAAAACTGTCTTTCGATCTTGCGGAGATGATGGCCTGGAAAGAGAAGGTGGTAGAAACCCTGCGTTCCGGTGTGGCGGCCCAGATGAAGCGTTTCCATGTGGATGTGGTAAAGGGTACGGGCGTTGTCGAGGTAAACGGATCGGGAAGGGCGGTGAGGGTGATCGAAGAAAGCGGCGCTCAAACATTGTATGAAACGAGGGCCGTTCTGGCCGCCGCGGGTTCCGTTCCCGCCATGCCGCCCATTCCCGGACTAAAGGATAATCCCAGAGTGCTGGATTCAACGGCTCTCCTTTCGGTGAAGGAAGTGCCCAAGACACTCTGCGTCATCGGAGGCGGGGTAATCGGCATTGAATTTGCCAGTCTCTTTGCCGCTCTGGGGACTGAGGTCTCCGTAGTGGAAATGCTGGACGAGATCATTCCTCCCATGGATAGACAGCTTGCCCCCCTGATGCGCCGCTCCCTCAGGAATGTTACATTTCATCTGGGCTGCCGGGTAAGCAGGCTTGAGGAAGGAACGGTTTTCTTTAGTGCCAAAGACGGAAAGGAAGTTTCACTAAGCGCAGAAATGGTGCTCATGGCGGTTGGGAGGAGACCGGAAACCGCTTCCTGGGCCGCAAAGGAGGCCGGCATCGACATAAAGGCCGGGGCTGTTGCCGTGGATGACAGGATGCGCACTAACATAAGCGGTATATGGGCCGCCGGAGACCTGAACGGCAGGAGCATGCTGGCCCATTCGGCTTACCGCATGGCGGAAGTCGCCGTAAAGGATATGTGTGCCTTCCTGGACGGTACTGTTTCTGCCGACAGGATGCGTTACAATGCCGTGCCCTGGGCGGTTTACAGTATCCCCGAAGCCGCCGGCGCCGGTCTTACAGAAGACGAGGCCCTTGCCAGGGGCATCAAAATAAAAAAAACCGCAGTACCCATGCTGCTTTCCGGGCGTTTTCTGGCGGAAAACGGAACGAAAGCTCCCGGCATGGTGAAGTTGATCGCCGATGCGGAAACAGACATGCTGCTCGGCGTTCATATTCTGGGCCCCTATGCCTCGGAGATGATCTGGGGTGCGGCCGCCCTGATCGAAAACGAAAACCGTATCGCGGACATCAGGGAAATGATATTTCCCCATCCCAGTGTCTGCGAACTGGTCCGCGAGGCTGCGTGGAGTGTCATTTCATGAGGCCCTGCTTTACGAAATGAATAAACGTATTCCTGCGGGAATACGCGGCTTTAAAGTGGTTCTTATACAGGAGGAATTATGCCCAAGTCAATAGTTGTAGATCCTGCGGAAGTCAGGAAAAGCGGATTTATCAAGATCAAAGATATTCCGGTAAACCAGTACAAAAATAATTTTGAGAGCGAACTCAAAACCTACGGAAAGGAAGGGCTTGTCCGTATTCTCTACGACATGATCGTTATCCGTGAGTTTGAAAACATGATGAACAGCTTCAAGATCCAGGGAAGCTGGAACGGGATTGAATACAACCACAAGGGGCCGGCGCATCTGTCCATGGGACAGGAGGCGGCGGCTGTCGGGCAGTGTGTCAATCTGGGGACAGAGGATTTTATCTTTGGTTCCCACCGGAGTCACGGAGAGCTTTTGGCAAAGTGCCTTTCCGCGGTAGAAAAGCTGGATGAGCAGAATCTTGAAAAGATAATGAAGGAATTTCTTGGCGGCGATACGCTCAGGATGGCGGAAAAAGTACCGTATAAAAGCGTAAAGGATCTGGCGGAGAATTTCGTGCTCTACGGAGCCCTTGGCGAGATATTTGCGCGCAAGGCCGGTTTTAACCGCGGTCTGGGCGGTTCCATGCACGCATACTTTCTGCCATTCGGTTCCATGCCCAACAATGCCATTGTCGGAGGTTCTGCGGACATCGCCACCGGGGCCGCTCTTTACAAGCGGATAAACCGCAAGCCCGGCATTGTCGTCTCCAATGTGGGGGACGCCGCCCTGGGCTGCGGCCCCGTATGGGAGGCGATATGTTTGGGAGCCATGGATCAGTACAAGACCCTGTGGCCCGAAAGCGGGCCTCACGGCGCTCCGCCGATTCTCTACAACTTCTTTAATAACTTTTACGGGATGGGCGGACAGACCAGCGGAGAAACCATGGGCTACCAGGTGCTTGCCCGGGTGGGCGCCGGGGTCAATCCCGACAACATGCATGCCGAGCGGGTTGACGGCTACAATCCCCTTGCGGTGGCCGACGCTATTGCCCGGAAGAAAGAGATACTGCTTGGCGGCAATGGCCCTGTGCTGCTGGATACCATTACCTACCGTATTTCCGGCCACTCTCCTTCGGATGCTTCAAGCTACCGTACAAAAGAAGAAATTGAAACCTGGAAGGCCGCCGATGCCATCGAAGAATATACGAAATACCTTGAAAAGAACAAGGTGATAAATTCCGCCGAAACAGAAACTCTGCGCAGTTTCATTACCGAAAAACTGGCGGCGGTTGTGCGCCTTGCAACAAACGATGCCGAAAGCCCCAGGGCTCCTGCGGCCCTTATTGAGAGCGTCATGTTTTCCAATCAGAAGCTTGAAAAGCTTGAAGAGGGGAAGCCGGATCTGCTGGAAGCGGGGCCGGAGAACCCCAGGGTAAAGGCCCTGAAGGACAAGGCCCGTTACGCCTACGATGCGGAAGGAAAACCTGTAAGCAAAAACAGGATGTTTCAGCTCCGGGACGCGCTTTTTGAAGCCATGCTCCACAGGTTTACTGTTGACCCCAGCATGGCCGCATGGGGAGAGGAAAACAGGGACTGGGGGGGCGCGTTTGCCGTATACAGGGGGCTTACCGAAGCCCTGCCCTATCACAGGCTCTTTAACAGTCCCATTTCGGAAGGCGCCATCGTGGGTTCCGGCGTGGGCTATGCGATGTGCGGCGGCAGGGCTGTGGTAGAGTTGATGTACTGCGATTTTATGGGCCGTGCGGGAGACGAGATCTTCAACCAGGCTTCCAAATGGCAGTCCATGTCCGCAGGACTTTTGAAGATGCCCCTTACGGTACGGGTCTCCGTGGGGAACAAATACGGCGCCCAGCACAGTCAGGACTGGTCCGCCATCGTGGCCCACATACCGGGGCTCAAGGTGATGTTTCCCGCCACTCCCTACGACGCCAAGGGCATGCTCAACCTTGCCCTGAGGGGTACCGATCCTGTCATCTTCTTTGAAAGTCAGCTTCTCTACGACAGGGGTGAACAGTTTGAAAAGGGCGGTGTTCCCGAGTCCTACTACGAGATACCCGAAGGCGAACCTGCTATACGGAAAACAGGCAGGGATATTACCATTGCAACTCTGGGGGCAACGCTCTACACGGCCCTGAACGCTGCGGAGATCCTGGAGAAAAACTACGGGCTTGATGCGGAGATTATCGATCTGCGTTTCATCAATCCTCTGAACTACGAAAAGATACTTGAGTCGGTGAAGAAGACAGGCCGCCTGGTTCTGGCAAGCGATGCCGTGGAACGCGGTTCCTTCCTTCATAACGTGGCTTCCAATGTGACCCAGCTTGTCTTTGATTACCTGGATGCCCCTGTTGCCGTGCTGGGAAGCCGCAACTGGATAACGCCGGCGCCCGAATGCGAAGAGTACTTCTTCCCCCAGGCCGAATGGATCGTGGATACCGTTCATGAACGGATTCTGCCGCTCAGGGGACACAGTCCCTCTACCGTGCAGACCACAGGCGAGATACTCCGCAAAACCAGGCTGGGTGTATGAGCAGTATCACTAACAGCGAAAATTCAAATTCACTCGAACAGAAAACAAAGTTTTCTGATATTCCCGGATGTATCAACGATCCTGCGGCCCTGCCCGAAGAGCGGATTGAGGCTCTGCGCGGTTTTGCCAATGGAGGCGGCCTTGCCTCAATGCCGCCTTTCTGCGGGGAGATAAACAACCATATCCATACCATTTACAGTTTTAGTCCCTATACACCTTCCATGGCGGCGCTGAAGGCCCGGCAGGCGGGGCTTGAAGCCGCCGGTTCCGTGGATCACGATTCCTATGCCGCCGCGGAGGAAATGAAGGCCGCCGCAGAGATTCTGCACATAGGCTGCGTAACAGGACTGGAACTGCGGGTAAGCTTCAGGCATACCGTATTTGCGGAACGGAAGATCAACAGTCCCGATTCTGAGGGGATTGCCTACATGACCATACAGGGGGTTCCCGGAGGGCAGGCAGGCAGGATACGTGATTTTCTTGTTCCCCCGGGAGAGGCCCGGCAGAAGCGGAACAGGCTTATGACCGAAAGGCTCAACAGTATTCTTTCTGCCGCAGGGCTTGCCGAACTCTCCTATGACAGGGATATTGTTCCCCTTTCCATGGCAGCCCGCGGGGGAAGCGTAACCGAGCGGCACATTCTCTATGCCCTCTCCCTTTACCTTATAAAAGAGGCCGGGAAGGGAGAAACCCTGCTTGCATTTATCAAAGACAGGCTTGATCTTGCCCCTTCGGGGAAAAGCGCGGCGCTGCTGGCGGATGGGGACAATCCTTTCTATGCCTATGACCTCCTGGGCCTGCTCAAGAGTTCCTTTAATGACAGAATGTATATTCAGCCGGATGAGGATGAGTGTCCTCCCGCAGAAAAGGTGACGGGTTTTGCCCGCTCGATTAATGCTGTTCCCTCGTATGCCTATCTTGGAGACGTTGGGGAATCCCCGACAGGGGACAAGAAGGCGGAAAAATTTGAGGATGATTATATTGAGGATCTCATGCCCCGTCTTCGATCTCTGGGCTTTCTCGGCGTCACCTACATGCCCCCCCGGAATACCGGAGAACAGCTTGCCCGCCTTCACAGGCTCTGTGAAGAATCGGGCTTTATCGAAATATCCGGGGTGGATATAAACAGTCCCCGGCAGGGCTTCAACTGCCCGGAGATACGGAAGAGCGAATTCGCCATGCTTCTGGACAGCACCTGGGCGCTGGCCGCCCATGAAAGGCTCGCCTCCGCTGATCCCGGCCGGGGGCTTTTTAACCCCGCCGATCCTCTGGCGGACAGAAGCCTCAATGAACGGATAAAGGCATTTGCCGAAATCGGAAGGAGAAGAATATATGAATAAGGAACTGATCATTGCCCCCCTGATCCGGGGTTTCCTTATTGAAAAGACAGGCTGTCCCTGGGTAGTTCAGAGATGTGAAAGGGGAGCAGGGGAGAAGACGATTGTTGTTGACACTCAGGCTGAGGACAGAGAAAAGGCAATAGAAGTATTCAGCGCTTCCCTTGAAGCATGCAGGAATGACGGTGAAATTCCTCTTCGCTGGCCGGTTCTCTGGGCGGGGGAGGAATACTGTTTCTGCGCCGCCGAAGATTTCGAAGGCATCGAAAAAATAAAACGCAATGAACAGAAAGACTGCCGGGACGCTGCAGGCATAAGGGCCGCGGCAGGAAAAAGAAACAGGAATGATGTGGTAAGAGGCCGGACGGCGCTGGTGACAGGAGGAGCGCAGGGTTTCGGCGAGGAAATAGTCCGGGGGCTCTGCGCTGCCGGCGCTCTGGTTTTTATTGCGGATCTCAACCTGAAGGGAGCGGAGGCCCTGGCCTCCGGACTCAACGGAGAATACGGAAAAACCGTGGCTTTCCCCGTAGAAGTGAATGTAAGCGACGAAGAATCGGTTGAGAGGATGGTGAATTTTGTTGCCGGGACTGCGGGGGGACTCGACCTCTGTATCAGTAACGCAGGGGTTCTGCGGGCCTCCGCCATCCTTGAGCAGGACATGGCTTCCTTCAAATTTGTTACCGATGTCAACTATCTGGCCTTTGCCATGGTCAGCAAGCACTGCGGAAGGCTCATGAGCGTGCAGCACAAGAGCGCTCCTTCCTGGCATACCGACATCGTTCAGATCAATTCAAAGTCGGGCCTTGAAGGTTCAAACAAAAACGGTTCATACGCGGGAAGCAAATTCGGCGGTATAGGACTGGTACAGAGCTTTGCACTGGAACTGGTGGAATACAACATAAAGGTAAACGCCATCTGTCCCGGTAATTTCTGTGACGGGCCCCTCTGGTCCGATCCTGAGAAGGGACTTTTTGTGCAGTACCTCAACGCGGGAAAGGTGCCGGGGGCAAAAACGGTGGCCGATGTAAAGGCTTTTTACGAGGCCAAGGTTCCCATGGGCAGAGGCTGTACCGGCCCCGATCTTATCCGGGCGCTTATGTACATTGTGGAACAGGTATATGAAACAGGCCAGGCCCTGCCGGTAACGGGCGGGCAGGTGATGCTGCATTGAGATTATAGGAGTGATCAATGAAGACAAAAGCGGTACGGATCTACGGAGTGAATGATTTAAGGCTTGAAGAATTTGAACTGCCGCCCATAAAGGATGACGAGATTCTTGCAAGGATAGTGTCGGATTCAATCTGCATGTCAAGTCACAAGCTTGCGGTGCAGGGAAATGCCCACAAACGGGTACGGGCGGATCTTTCCGCAAATCCGATCATTGTCGGGCACGAGTTCTGCGGAGAACTGGTGGAGGTGGGCGCCGCATGGAAAGAGAAATTCCGCTCAGGCGACAGGTTTGCCATTCAGCCTGCCCTTAACTATCCCGGCCCGGACGGCCGGCCTACGCTCTGGTCTCCCGGTTATTCGTATCCCTTTATCGGCGGAAACGCTACCTATATTATCATTCCCGCGGAAGTGATGAAGATGGGCTGTCTTCTGGAATACAGGGCCGACGCATTCTACCTCGGCTCCCTCGCCGAGCCCATTTCCTGCATCGTCGGCGCATTTCATGCCCAGTACCATGCAACCAACGGCTCGTATATTCATGAAATGGGGATAAGGGAAAAGGGCGCAATGATTCTGCTTGCGGCGGCAGGACCCATGGGTCTGGGCGCCATAGATTATGCTGTACATAATCCACGGAAGCCTCATCTTCTCGTGGTTACCGATATTGACGATGAGCGTCTTAAACGGGCCGCATCCATATTCAGTGCGGAGGAGGCCGCAAAACACGGCGTCACCCTGAAATATGTAAACACAAAAGATTTAGGCGATCCTGTTGCGCATCTCAGGGAACTCAATGGCGGAAAGTCCTTTGACGATGTCTTTGTCTTTGCGCCGGTAAAGCCGGTAGTGGAAATGGGCGACCGTCTTCTGGGAAACGACGGCTGCCTCAATTTTTTTGCCGGCCCCAGCGATCCCGCCTTTTCGGCGGCCTTAAACTTTTATAATGTGCACTATGAGGCTCATCATCTGGTTGGAACCTCCGGGGGCAACACCGCCGACATGATAGAATCCCTGCGTATGATGGCGGCAGGGGCAATCAATCCCTCTTCCCTGGTTACCCATATCGGCGGCCTTAACGCAGCGGCGGAAACCACAATCAATCTGGACAAGATACCCGGAGGCAAGAAGCTTATCTATACCGGTAAGAACATTCCCCTTAGCGCCATTGCGGATTTTGCGGAAAAAGGGAAAAGCGATCCATTCTTCAAAGATCTCTCCGAAATTACTTCAAAGACCCGGGGCCTCTGGAACGGCGAAGCGGAAGAGTATCTGCTGCAGCATGCGGAAAATATATAGGGCGCCCGGTCATGATAAACCGTATACACAGCATTGAAACTGCAGAAACCAATCCTTACAGGAACATTGCCCTTGAGGCTCTTCTCCTCCGCCGTTTGAATGAGGGATCGTGTATACTGTATCTCTGGCAGAACCGGCATACGGTTGTCATCGGCAGAAATCAGAATGCCTGGAAGGAATGCCGTGTCGAGGCCCTTGAAGCTTCAGGCGGCTTTCTTGCCCGCCGTCTTTCCGGCGGAGGGGCGGTGTACCATGACCGCGGAAATCTCAATTTTACCTTTGTCATGGGGAAGGAAGACTACGATCCCGAAAAACAGAATACGGTAATTCTGCGGGCCCTGCAGAGCGCCGGGATAGAAGCCCGCAGTTCAGGCAGAAACGACATGGAAATTGAAGGCCGGAAATTTTCAGGTCATGCCTACTACCTTGCGGAAAAGAATGTCTACCATCACGGCACGCTTCTTGTGAACTCAAACCTTGAAGAGGCCGCAAAGTATCTTTCCGTGCCCGCCGACAAAATCAGGGCCAAGGGAGTTGAATCGGTACGGAAACGGATCATCAACCTCTGCGAACTAAAGAGCGGCCTTGCGATTGACGAATTGAAAGTCCTGTTGAAAAAAGCCTTTGAGGAAGTTTACGGCTTAAAGTCCCAGGTCCTCTCTCCGGAAGGCTTTGAAGGGGAAGAGCTTGACGCGCTGGAAAAACAGTTTGCCGGTCCCGAATGGAAGTACGGCAAGAATCCTCCGTTTTCATTTGAATCTTCAGGACGCTTTCCCTGGGGCGGGGTGGAGATTCGTCTGGACATCCTGGAGAACAGGGTGCGGGATGCCGCCGTGTATTCGGACGCCATGGACGAAGAATTTATACTGAAGCTGCAGGTTTTGTTCAGGACTCTGTCCTTTGACCGTTCTTCTTTCAGGACGGCCCTGGAAGAGGCTTTTTCACAGTCGCCTGAAAGAATTTCCCCTTCGGGAGATATTCTAAATCTGATATTTGGAGTATAGTGAAAACATGAACTACCATCTTGCCATTGATATCGGCGCCTCCTCGGGGAGGCACATTCTCGGCCGCCTTGAAGGAGGCAGGCTGGTGATTGAGGAAGTTCACCGCTTCAGCAACGGCCCGCAGGAAAAGAACGGGCGTCTTGTCTGGGATACGGATGCCCTTTTGAAGGAGATAATCGCCGGCATGAAAAAATGCGCCGCCCTGGGCAAGAAGCCTGAGGCTGTCGGGATTGATACCTGGGGCGTGGACTATGTGCTGCTTGACGGGGAGGACAGGGAGATGCTCCCCGCCCATGCCTACCGGGATCTCAGAACGGAACCCTTCCTGTCCTCTCCTGTCGGGGACGATGAACTCTACCGGCATACGGGAATACAGAAACAGTCCTTCAATACGATCTATCAGCTTTTGGCCGACAGGGCCGAGGGGCGGCTTGAAAAGGCGGAGCGTATGCTTCTCCTGCCCGAATACTTCTCCTGGAAGCTCTGCGGGGTGAAGGCCGCCGAATACACCGAAAGCAGCACTACCGGTCTCCTGGATGTTGCCAGGCAGGACTGGGATCGGGAACTTCTTGATAAACTGGATCTTCCGTCCCGTATCTTTGGAGAGCTAAAAAAGCCGGGAACCATACTGGGGCATCTTCTTCCCGCAATACGGGACGAAGCCGGTTTTGACGCAGAAGTAGTGCTGCCGGCTACCCATGACACCGCTTCTGCCGTGCTGGCGGTTCCTTCCCCCGGATCTCTCTACATCAGTTCCGGCACATGGAGCCTCATGGGAGCGGAGGGCAGGGCCATTACCAGCGATGAAGCGCTCAGGCTCAACTATACCAACGAAGGCGGAGCCACCGGAAAGATTCGTTTCCAGAAAAACATCATGGGCCTCTGGGTGATGCAGGGGCTCCGGAAAGAACTGGGAGATGATGCCTACAGCTTCCAGGATCTGGCGGACCTGGCCGAAAAGGAAGTAGGCGGCATGAATATAGAAGAGGCCGTCGGGAAATATGCGGTAGATATAAATGATCAGCGTTTCTTCGCTCCCAAAAGCATGATTACCGAATTAAAGGGTCAGTGCGGGAAGGAAGGCCGCCCCATTCCGGAGAGCCCTGCGGAACTGGCTTCCTGTGTCTATCTTAGTCTTGCCTACAGTTACAGTACTTCTGCCGATGAGATTGAACGGCTTACGGGAAAGAAATTTGATCATCTGTGCATTGTAGGCGGGGGCAGCAAGGATGATCTTCTCAATAAGCTCTCCGCCGCCGCGCTGAAGCGGCCGGTCTACGCGGGGCCTGTGGAGGCTACCGCCATCGGCAACATCGTTATGCAGTGCCTTGCACGGGGTGAAATCGGCACCGAGGAAGAGGCAAAGGAAATCGTAAAGGACTCGTTTGAAGTCAAGGTAATTCATTAGAATTCCTTATAATAGATGAGCTTGTTCCAAAACTCGGTTAGTTTTGGACAAGCTCTTCGAAAAACCGGTCAAAAGCCCGGTTTTTCTATTAAATCTAAGGAAGCTGTTCCAAAAACTGAAGTTTTGGAACAGCCTCAGATTTGTTCAATTTTGAAGGAGGCGGCTGATGTATAGCGAAGCGCAGAAAAAGTACAGGGAAGCGGGTGTCGATACCGAGGAGGCGATGAAGAAATGCGCATCAATTCCTGTTGCCCTTCATTGCTGGCAGGGCGATGACGTAACCGGTTTTGAAAATTCGGGAGAAGCCCTCTCCGGGGGAATCCAGGCCACGGGCAACTATCCGGGGAAAGCCCGGAACCCCGCGGAACTCATGGCGGATCTGGATTTTGCATTTTCTCTTATACCGGGAAAGAAACGCCTCAATCTGCATGCGGTTTACGGCATCAGCAGCAGTCCTGTCGAGAGGGACAGGATCCTGCCTGAACATTTTGAAGCGTGGCTTGAGTGGGCAAAAAAAAACAATGCCGGCATCGACTTCAATCCGACTCTCTTTTCCCATCCCAAGGCTGCGGACGGGTTTACCCTTTCCCATCCCGACAGGAATATCCGGGACTTCTGGATCCGCCATGTAAAGGCCTCCAGAAAAATTTCCGCCTATATCGGCGAAAAGCAGGGGAATCCCTGTCTTGACAATATATGGATCCCCGACGGACTCAAGGACATTCCCGGAGACCGTTCAGGCCCGCGACGGCGCCTAATGGAAAGCCTCGATGAAATTTTTACGGAAAAGTACGATTCAAAATATATTGTTGATTCCGTGGAAAGCAAATTCTTCGGCATTGGCCTTGAATCCTACACCGTCGGTTCGCACGAGTTTTATATTGCCTATGCGGCAAAGCGCGGAATCATTCCGCTGCTGGATAACGGCCACTTCCATCCCTCGGAGAATGTGTCCGACAAGGTTTCTGCGCTGCTTCTCTTCTTTGACAGGCTGGCCCTCCATGTAACCCGCAATGTCCACTGGGACAGCGATCATTCGGTGCGCCTTGACGATGCGACCAGGGAACTGGCGCGGGAAATTGTCTTTAACGGAGCGGAACGCTGCCTGATCGGCCTTGATTACTTTGACGCTTCGATAAACCGTATCGCCGCCTGGGCCGGCGGGGCGAGGAATTTTCAGAAGGCCCTGCTCGAAGCCCTGCTTCTCCCCCGGGATGAATTCAAGACGCTGCAGGACGGCGGGAATTATACAAAACTTCTTGTGCTGCAGGAAGAATTCAAAACCCTTCCCTTCGGCGACGTGTGGGAGGAATACTGCCGCCGCGAAAAGGCTCCCGGAGCGGAGTGGTTTGACAAGGTTACTGTCTATGAACAAGAGATAACGGGCAGACGGAAAGGCTGATTTTTCGATGCAGTTATCGATCATCGGTTATGATCCCGCCGGAGCCTGGCATCGTTTTGCCTCTACCGCAGAAGAATTGCTTGCCTATAAAAATCCGGCGGGAATTACATGGATCGATGTTGAGGGTCTTGAGTACTCCGGCGTCATACACCGTCTGGCGGAAGAATACCGGATTCATCCCCTGACGGTTGAAGATATTCTGGATACCGGTCAGCGGCCCAAGGTTGAAGAGTTTGACGATTATCTTTTTATCATAGTCAAAGCGGTAAACCCGGCGGACGAACTTGATCTTGAACAGATGAGCCTTGTGATTACGGAAAATACCGTTATAACTTTTCAGGAAAAAACCGGAGACTTTTTCGACGGTATCAGAAAACGCATCCTTAACAACGCAGGCAGAATAAGGCGGACGGGAACAGGTTATCTGGCATATTCGATCATGGATGCCGTGGTTGATGAGTACTTCGTGATCCTCGATCGTATGGGAGACACTATCGAATCTTTTGAAGACCGCGCCATCGACGAAAGCGACGATACTTTTATCAGGGATATTCAGACGGTAAAACAGAATCTGCTGCGGGTACGCCGCATCGTCTGGCCCCTACGGGAGAGCATCAATATTCTCCTGCGGCTTGAAAGCAATTTGATCACTAAGGATCTGGAACCCTTCTTCAAGGATCTCCATGACAACATCATGCAGGCTGTGGAAACCGTGGAAAGCTACAGGGAACTCATCGCAGGAGAGATGGAAGTGAACCTTTCCGCTGTCTCCAACCGGATGAACAAGGTGATGAAGGTGCTCACAATCATCTCCACCATTTTTATACCCCTCACCTTTATTGTCGGAGTGTACGGCATGAACTTTGCCTTTATGCCGGAACTCGGCATGCGCTACGCGTATCCGGTTACATGGGGGATCATGATCTGCATCGCAATCGGCATGATCATTTTTTTCAAGAAACGAAAATGGCTTTAGGATCAGATACCTGTTCCTCAACCGGGCCTGAACGGCGAAGGTTTTCCGCTTGATATACAGGGTTGATGAGGATACGCTGCGGAAGGCGGCAGAATTACTGTGCGCCGGAGAACTCGTTGCCGTCCCTACGGAAACAGTATACGGCCTTGGAGGTGACGCCTTTAATGCGGGGGCCCTGGCAAAAATATTTGATGTAAAAAAGCGTCCCCGTTTCGATCCTTTAATCGTTCATATCGCGGAAACCGGAACCCTGGAAAGGCTCGGCGATCTCTCCCTGCTGGAAAAGGCAAACCGGGAGAAGGCCGCCCTTTTAACCGGGCGTTTCTGGCCCGGCCCCCTCACCCTGGTATTGCCAAGGAGGCCCGAAGTACCGGCCCTGGTCAGTTCGGGGCTTCCGACAGTAGCGCTGCGTTTTCCTTCTCATCCTGCGGCCCAAAAACTCATCTCGTATTCTACCGGAGCGGTGGCGGCCCCCAGCGCCAACAGCTTCGGGCGTCTGAGCCCCACAAGGCCTGAGCATGTGGAGGCGGATCTGGGAGGCAGTATAGCGATGATCCTTGACGGCGGGCCCTGCCGCATAGGAGTGGAATCCACGGTACTGGATTTGACAGGGGAACTGCCGCGTATCCTCCGTCCCGGCGGCCTTCCCCGTGAGGAGATTGAAGCCCTGATTGGAAAAACGGCGCAGACGCCGCGGGAGGGAGAACAGGGCGCCCGGCTTTCTCCCGGTATGCTGAAAAGCCACTATGCCCCCCGGACGACACTGATTCTGCACTCCGGGAAGGAAATGGCGGAGCTGCCGTTCAGGCAGAACGAGGCATATCTTTTTTTTGACAGGACTTCCATGGAAAGCTGGCTTGCAGGGGTTTTCCCCGCACAAAACCTGCGGGCCGGGGAAGGGATCTTTTATCTCAGCGAAAACGGAGATACCGTGGAGGCGGCAGGCCGGTTCTTCGGGATCCTTCACCATGTTGACGGACTTGGGAAAACGCGTATCCATGCGGAAGAAGCCCCGCCGGAGGGACTGGGAGCGGCAATCAACGACAGGCTCATCCGGGCCGCGGCATAGAAGACGGGCGGATTCCTAATCCGGAATCTCAAACACCCCTTCAAGGATATGCCTGGGACGGTAGGGGAAACGGGTAATGTCCGTAAGGCTTGTAACGCCCGACAGAACCAGTACGGTTTCTATTTCCGATTCAACGCCGGCGACAATATCGGTGTCCATCCGGTCTCCCACAATGGCGGTGTCTTCCCTCCGGGCGTCGAGGCGGCGCAGTCCGTGGCGCATCATGAGGGGGTTCGGCTTGCCCACAAAGTAGGCCTTCGTGTTGGTTGCAAGTTCTATGGGCGCCACCAGGGAACCGCAGGCAGGAACTATGGCGTTTTCCACGGGGCCTGAAAGATCAGGATTGGTGCCGATGAGCCGGGCGCCTTTCAGCACAAGATTCACCGCGCGTTCCAGAGCCTCAAGGTTGTAACCCCGGCCTTCACCGACAACCACATAGTCCGGGTTCACATTGTTCATGGTAAAGCCTGAATCGTAGAGGGCCTGGATAAGGCCCGGTTCACCGATAACGTATGCAGAGCCGCCGGGACATTGAGATGCGAGGAAACTTGCCGTAGCCAGGGCGCTGGTGTAGAAATGTTCGGGATCGACCATGATTCCCAGCCTGGCAAGTTTCTGCGAAAGTTCCAGAAGGGAGCGTTCACTCGAATTGGTAAGGAAGAGGTAGGCCTTCTCTTTCCTGTTAAGCCAGTCAACAAATTCCGGTGCGCCCTTCAAAAGCTTGTTTCCGTGATAGATAACACCATCCATGTCGATGATAAAAGCCTGCCGGCTCCGGATACGTTCAAGGTCTTTGCTCATCCTGTTCCTCTTTCACTATAGAGTCTGTCTATAATATAAGCGACTTTATGGACAGGCCCTAAGTATAGCAGCAAAAAAGGTGAATTCATAGAGGCGCAAAGTCAGGGCATCGGCGTTTACTCTGCAAGCAAAGCTTGATACAAAAAGTCCTCATTGAGGGCTGCATCATAATACGGCGTTTTGTGCTGACCCGTTTCTTCTCCATCACCATTTTTTTCAGCCGGTGCAGCGCCATCTTTCTCATGATATTCAGATTCAACGCCCCATTCCCCATCCTGACCCGGCATTCGTCTTCACGAAATACAATATCCAGCATCCAATGCAGTTGATTCTCTATTGACCAGTGCCCCCGAATGTATCTCAGAAACTCCTCCACTCCAAAATCCCCGCTCGATAGATAATACTGGTCTGCCAGATCCCTGTCGAGAGAAGAAAAGTCCTGAGAGGACAACACCGGCGGCAAAAGCGACAAGAAGATACAGAACAAGGCGAAGGCGAAAACGGAACGTGATACCTTCATGCAAACGAGTCCCCCTTTGGCGGCCTGTCAGCCACCATGTGT
>JAIRNJ010000145.1 GCA_031258115.1 Treponema sp.
GATCCTGTTTATGTCCGTCAGGGGCCGGCTTTCCTCGTTGACCAGTTTCCTCCAGTCTCTGGAATAAAGGGACGTACTGCCCGTAAGAACCAGAAGAATGCCGGTAAGCCTTATAAAAATTCTTGTCCGTTTGGTCATAATCTCTCCTATAAAAAGCGGACGTTTCGCCGCTTATGTAAAATCGGACATTAACACGAAGTGTTAATGATTTCTCCTTGCGCATTTGTCTTTCTCCCCGGGGCTGTTTCAAAAATCAGCCTTGAAACAGGCTCTGTTATATATGTATATCAAATTACTACGACTGTCAAGATAAAAATGCAAAATTCTTCAATCTTTTTCCGCTTGCTTTTTCCGCTTGCAGAAAATCTTCAGTCCATACATACTTAATGGTATAATCCAGCATAAAGAGGAAGAATATGACATTTAATCCCCAAGAGCTTTCCGATTTTGCCCGTTTTTACGGTTTTCATTACAATAACCTCAATCCGCTTTCCCTGGCTCACGATGTGCTTATTGATATGGAGCGGGGACTCAAGGGCGAGCCTTCCAGCCTTCCCATGATTCCGTCATGGATACGGCCCGTAACCCGGATTCAGGCCGGGAAAACGGTGCTGGCCCTCGACGCGGGGGGGACGAATCTCCGGGCGAGCCTGGTTCACTTTGACGATCAGGGCAAGGCTCTGGCGGAGGGGACCCTGAAGGCTCCCATGCCGGGTACCAGGGGCCAGGTGAATTCCGTACAGTTTTTTGACCAGATAGCGGCTCTTGCAGGCCCCCTGCTGGAAAAGGCCCCCGGCATTGAAGGGATAGGGTTTACCTTCTCCTACCCCATGGAGATAACCACAGAGGCGGACGGTATACTTTTAGCCTTCAGCAAGGAGGTGGATGCTCCTGAGCTGATAGGGAAGTCTGTGGGCGCGGGGCTCCGGGAAGCGCTGAGAAGGCGGGGCCTCAACTACAGGGGCCGGATCATCATGCTCAACGATACGGTGGCGACACTGCTTTCGGGCCTCGTAGAGATTCCCGGGGACGGGGAAGCGGAGAAAACCGAAAACAAGTACGGCGTCGCGGGTGGGCCTGTGATCGGCTTTATCCTGGGAACGGGTTTTAACACCGCGTATCCGGAAAAGAGCATACCCAAAATCGGCTTTAGTTCGGAAGATCCCCAGATTGTCGTCTGCGAAACCGGTACTTTCAATTTCCGCTACCGGGGCCAGCTTGACCGGGAATACGACGCCACCACGAAGACCCCCAATGTTTACACACAGGAGAAGGCTACTTCCGGCGCGTACCTTGGGCCCCTCACCCTTCATATTCTCCAGCAGGCCGTGAAGGACAAGGTGATACAGTTCAAACGTTCATCCGAATTCCTTGCCATGAATACCCTGCAGACCAGGGATCTCAACGAATTCATGCACCATCCTTTGGCCGCCAGGGAGCCCCTGGGGAATCTCATCGGCCTTGACGAGAGGGATGCCCTGGCCGCCATTCAGTACCTTACTTCGATTGTTACCGAACGGGCCGGCATGCTTTCCGCCGCAGTGGTGGCCGCCCAGGTGGAACGGGTTGCCGCAGGCTATGAGCCCTATGCCCCGGTGCGCATTGCCGTGGAGGGCACTACCTACATGATCTACAAACATATGCGCCGTGCTCTGGAATCCTGGCTGCATTACATGCTCTATTCCGATAAGCCGCGGCCCTACATCATCGCTCCCGTGGAACAGGCGAGCCTCTTCGGCGCCGCGGTAGCCGCGCTGAGCGAATAGTTTCAGGAATTTGGGGTCGTTTTAAAAACCGGTTTTTGGAACAAGCTTGTTTTACTGATAGCTTATTGCGCCATAGTAAACGACGGTGTTTTCCTCTCCCCTGGCGCTCAGCATGGGGCCGTTGGAAGGATCGACGCATGTCTTTGCCTCAAGATCCTTCACAAGACCGCTTTCCAGGAGGCTTGCGGCCAGGGCGCCCCCGCAGGAACTTACTCTTTTCCGGGAAAGGGCGATTCCGAACTGCCAGGGATCCTTGTTGAGCAGAAGTTTCAGAGCCTCCTCCGCCTGGATACGGGCCAGTGAGGGATCCGGATTAACCGATAAATTACAGGAAACTATACAGAGAGTGTTGTTCATGAGGGGGCCGAAAACCTTCCCCAGGGTATCTGCCAGAATCGAAATATACTCAGGCCCCAAACCTCCCAAAAGGATTGGTATGATAAGGGCCCGGGGGAAACAGTATTTAACCAGCGGGAGAAGTACCTCCAGGGAATGTTCCTTGAGATGGGGAATATCATCTACCATGAAGAAGGGTGAAAGGGCGGCCAGGTTGGCGGAATACAGATGATCCACCGCGAGGTTGCCCAGGGGTGTATTGAAATAATCCGATTCTGAAAGGAAGATCCCCTTCTCGGTTTCCTCGTGAATGGGCCCCAGCATCAGAACCCGTTCAACCCGGTCAGGGCCTTCCGTTCTGCCCGCCGCGGTGATAAAGGCTCCTGCCGCAATCATTCCGGAAATATCCCAGGAACCGTGAGGAGCGATTATTGCCTTTGCCCTTCCGCCTTTACCCGTTTCCAGGCCATAGGCATGAAGCCGGGCCGCCACTTCCGCCGCATCTTCCGGGTAAAAGAGGTTTGCAACTATCGGGAAGCGTGAACGACTGGGAAGCACAGTATCTTTTGCTGCCGCTTTCGGTAGTTTGTGCATACTATAATTTTAAGATCCGCCCTCCGCTCTTGCAAGGGATTTTAAGAAAAAAACACCATGAATCGTATAAACACTCACTTCCCGGCCCGGCACTGTTCCAGTTCCCTCAGCCGGGCCTCGTCGGTCTTTATATGGATATTTTTTTCCTGCGTGGGGATCACCAGACCCCTGGGGCCGCCCCTGGCCCGTCTCAGGTACTTTACCTGGGTATAGAAGAGGTCTCCTTCGCCGTTGTTCCGTCCCTTTGAATAGAAGAGCGCCAGATTTCCCGCATCGAGCAGTATGTCCAGGGGAACGGTCTTGCCGGATCTCTGTTTGATAAATACATAGGAACCGGGAAAATCCCTCACGTGGAGCCAGAGATCGTTACCCTTCACATGACGGCGGAGGAGTTCATCGTTTTCCGCGGCATCCCTGCCCACGATGATCAGCCAGTCCCTGCGCCTGAAGGAGAGTCCCGGCCGCCTGCGATCCTGCTCCCGCGCGGCGGATGTCCTCCCTCCGCCTGTTTTAAGGAACTTGTGGAGGGCAAAAGGATTCTCTTCTTCCATGAGACGGGACAGAGTCTCTTCAAGCCGGGCTTTTTCCTTTTCTCCCGTTTCAATTTCCCGGCGCAGATCTTCAAGACCGCTCTTTTGCCTGCGGTACTGTTCATAGTAAGTTTCCGCCTGGGCCGCCGCGGATTTTTTTGGGTCAAGCTTTAGCCGTATCTTTTCTCCGGTGTAGAAATTGTCCGCTTCCAGCCACTCGTCCCCGTTTTTAACCGCGGAAATATTGGCAAGGATAATGTCTCCCGAAATACGCAGGGTTTCTGCCGCGCTGAATTCCTGCTCTTTTTCCCGAAGCCGTTCCAGGGATGCGGCAAGCCGTCCTATGCTTCCTTCAAAATTTCTGCGGGCCTGTTCACGCAGGGCTTCCAGGGAGAGGGCCCCTCCCTGCCCGGCATAGAAACTGTCGATTTTTTTGTTGAAGGAGCCTTCGCCCTCCAGTTCCCGGATGCCGTATTCCCGTTTGGCAGGCCCTGCCTCGGAGAAACCTGTCTGTGCTTCTTTCTGGGGGAACCCGTCCGAGCGGGGGAGTGTTCGGGTCCCGGCGGAATGTTCGGGGGTATAGCGGCCGCCCGTAAGTTCTCCCCGTTTCGGAAGCCGCCGCATCGCATCAAGGATCAGCCCCTCTTCGTCCGTGCAGATAAGGTTGGCCGCATTCGACCAGAGCCGCGCGTAGAGTCTGTAGTGTTTTTCACCCTGCCTGACGGTAATGCGGACGATGCGGTTGTCTCCCAACTGCAGGGCCTCTTCTATCCGGCCGTTCACGATTCTGGAATTGAGGAATTCGGCAAAGCGGAGAGGCTTGTCGGTTTTCGGGAGGCTCCTGAATGTTTCATGAATCCTGCATGCCCCGGGCGAAAGCGAGACAAGGAGCATTCTTGCGCCTTCCCTTCCGTAGAGGCGGAAGGCCATGAGATCGTAGGCGCTCTGTATCACCTTCTGGATCTGTGAACCGGGCAGTTTCAATTCTTCGAGGATCAGGTTTATCTCTTTCCAATTCAGGGACATACCGCATTGTATATCATAATTTCCCTTGCATACAGCCGGATTGAATGTACAATAGATTCATGCGTTCTCCCTTTGCTGCCCTCCTCATCCTGCTTGCGGCCCTTCCGGCTCCCGCCGGCGAAGCCCTGCGGGAACAGTCTAAAGTCCTTGCCGCTTCACTGGATGATCGCTGCCTCGCGGCCCAGGTGATCATGACAGGCATTGACGGGAGGGGCAGTCTGGGTTCCGCCATGGCGGATATCCTGAAAGACGTTCCCGCGGGAGCCCTGATGCTCTTTAAGTACAACCTCAATACCTCAAAGGAAGAAGTCCGTGTCCTTCTTTCGGACTGCAGTGAATTTATCGGAGAGCTTGCGGGGATACCGCCCTTTATTGCGGTGGATCACGAGGGGGGATCGGTGCACCGTTTCGGCGCCGGAGTAGAAAAGCTGCCTCCCGCTCTCCACTGGGAGGAAGAGGCGCGCTCTTTGGGCCGGGAGGCGGCGCTTGCAGAACTTGGAAAAACAGCCGGCCGTTCGGCGCGCGAGATCCGTGATCTCGGCGTCAATCTTAATCTGGCTCCGGTTGCGGAAATACTGAACGATGACAACCGTGCCTTCCTTGACGACAGGAGCTTCGGGGCCGACGCGGAATTTACAGCGGCCGCCTCCGCAGTATTTGTAAAGGCCATGGAAGAGGCAGGTGTCGGATGCGTTGCAAAACACTTTCCCGGCAATTCCGCCGCGGACCCCCACTCTGCCCGGTCCGTTATTGCGGACAGCAGGGATACTGTTGACGCCATGGCCGCCCCCTTTGCCGTTCTGGCCGGGGGCAGCCTTGCGGGCATCATGGTTTCCCATGTCCTCATCCCCGCCAGGGATCCTTCCTCTATCGCCAGCCTTTCCCCCGCGGTGATGGGGGACTGGCTCCGGGGGGAAATGGGTTTTGAGGGCTTTATCCTGGCGGATGATTTTTCCATGGCCGGGGCCTCCGTCCGGGAACTTTCCCCGGAAGCGGCAGCCGTCGCCTCCCTTGCGGCGGGGGCCGACATGGTGATGGCCTGGCCCGGGAATCTCCGCAGCCTCCACCGGGAGATACTTTCCGCAATGAAGCAGGGCCGCCTTCCGCGTGAACGGCTCAGGGAAGCCGCCGCACGGATCATTGCGGCCAAACTCGCCCTGGGGATTGTTAAATCAGAATAACCGGGACTGTTTCAAAATTTTAATTCCCGGAACAAACTCAAATCAGAATGGCTTCCCGGAAGGCCAGCCAGAGATTGTCTTCCAGCGGGGGAAAGCAGCTCACCGTAATGCTGCCTGAGGATTCAGGATCGGGGAAACTCAGGCTGTGAGGCAAGAAAAGCAAGCAGGGGTCTTGTCCAGTCTTCGGTATTTTTTCCCTCGTCAAGAAAACGTTCATAGAGGTTTTTGATATGGCCGCGGACAGCCTCTGCGTCTCCGTCAGGGAGGCTGCCGGTAAAAAGCGCGGAGAGAAAGGCCTCCGCCCCGGCAGGGGGAAACAGTTCCCCGTCAAAACAGGTCATGGCGTACATGGCCGCCGCAATACAGTTTACGCTGTGCTGTTTTACAAAGAGAACCGCCTCGGTAATATCTATGGCGCCCCGGTCAATTTCCGCGCACTGTGCGGCGCAGTCTTTTTCGGCCCGCATGACAGAGATGCTTTTTCTGAAACGGGTATAGGAGAGGATCATCACCATAACATGGAGGCTGGGAATACACATCAGATGGGGATCGAAAGTATGGATAAGCCGAAAACGGAAATTTTTTAGATAGCGGGGCCGCCGGGTTGTGGAGAGGTTTCTTTTATACACTTCGGCCGCAAAGGCATAGAGCCTTCCGATTGCCGCAAGAAAATCCCGCACTTCGTTTTCCGCGGCAGAGCCGAAACGGCGGAGCAGGAAACCCTGACAGCGGATCCAGAATGCGGAAAAATCCATATAGATCTCCACCCGGGAAGGATCGAAGGGAATCCTTTCATCCAGGAGATGATCAACCCGGGAGACGGGGATCTTCCCGCTCAAAAAACCCCAATACTGGAGCCCAAAAAAATTACGGAAAATGGAGGCAAAACAGCGCAGGGCCGTCCCGGTGAGAGCCGGATTGAAGAGTATCCGCAGGGCCGCCCCCGCGGCGCTTTGCGAAGCTACGCCGTCATTCATCGAAAAATGTTCTCCAAAGCCGTGAAATTTCCCCCTGCGGCGGGAATACATTACCCTAACAGGGATACTACACCCAGATAGATCCAGGGAATGAAGATTGCGGGGATCAGGTTTGCCACCTTAATCTCTTTTACCGCAAGAAAGTTGAAGCCGATTCCCGCCACCAGGAGATTTCCCACGGCGGACATTTCCCGTATTATTTCACCGGTCAAAAAGTCGCGTATCGCCAGGGATGCCAGGACAATGCCGCCCTGGTAGATCAGCACCGGTATGGCGCTGAAGAGCACCCCTATGCCCATGGAGGCCCCGAATACGATGCTGATTGAACCGTCGAGGATTGACTTGGCAAAGAGCGTCTCGTGGTTTCCCTGGAGACCTGACTGCATCGATCCCACAATCGCCATGGAACCCGTACAGAAGAGGATGCTTGCCGGCACAAAGCCTTTGGAAAAATGCTTCGTCGTTCCCTCTTTTGCCGTCAGCCCGAGCCTCTTTTCCGCCCAGAGCCCCAGACGGTTCATCCATGCATCAATGTTGATGAGTTCCCCAATCACGGAACCTGTCACCATGCTCATGATGAGGAGCAGTATATGTGTGCTTTCAAAGGCGCCCTTGAGCCCCACAAAGATGATGGAAAGCCCTATGGCCTTTTTGACGATATCTTCAAAGCGTTCCGGCAGGCCCCGTATCAGAAAACAGCCTGTAAGGGAGCAGACAACAATTGTAACGGCATTAACCAAAGGCCCCAGCATCGTAACCCCTAAGATTCAAGTTTTTCGGACTTTTTGATTGTAGCCGCATAGATGGTGTTGAGTAAACCCAGGAAGGCGGAGAGGCTGAAGAGTACTTCGATCCCTGTCATCTTCCAGATCCATCCGCCCAGCAGGGCGATGAGGATCGAGATAACATGGTTAACCGATATGCCGGTGGAAAGGGTGGCGGTTATCTCTTCCCCGTTGACGGCAATATCCTGCACATAGACATTGCTTGCCATGCTGCCAAGGGAGATAATCGAATCCAGCACATAGTTTATACAGACCACGGTGAATGCAATGCCCGGCGGAAAGATCCTGTGGGCAAAACCGTAGAAGAAACAGACCACGATCAGGAGCAGGGTATCGGTAACCATGACGAATTTGTAGCCCAGATGATCGATTAACTTTCCCATGAGGGGACTAAAGAAAATTCCGAAAGCGGCGCAGATTGCCAGAAGCAGGGAAATAATGGAAGTGCCGGCGCCGTAGTGCAGAATCAGTACATAGGGAGCGAATGTTATAAATATCTGTTTGCGGGCGCCGTAGAAAATTTCCAGCATGTAGTATTTAAAAAACTTTTTATGGAAATAGAAACGCCGGCGGTTTACCTGGGCATTGGTCTCCTTCATGGCAAGGGAGATAAAGAATGCCAGCGCCATCAATACTGTCGAAACCGCAAAGATTGTCTTGAAGGGAATTAGATCGATTCGGGAAAAACCAAGACGGCCGAAGAGGATAAAGAGCCCCGTTACCGCAAGGAAGCCCACGATGTTCCCTATGTTTCCGATCATACTTATGATGCCCAGGGAAGCCCCGGCCTTTTCAGGTTTTGCCATGCTGAGAGAGAGGGTGGTCCTCACCGGCATGATGATGTGTTCGCCGAAACTGAACAGAACCATAAAGGCCACAACGATGATCTTTCCCGTCCCGCTGAGCAGGAGTCCTGTTGTTCCGGCCGCGGCTACGGCAATGCTTATCTTGAAGATCCTGGTAGCGGTGAATTTATACATCCATGCGAGGATCAATACCACAAGGAGGCCGGGGATTTCCCGGAAAAACTCTACTATTCCCCGTTCAAAGTTGGTAATGCCTACCACCTGGGCAAGATAGTTGTCCTGAATGCCCCTGTAAAAACCGTAACTGATACCCCAGAGGGCAAGAACACTTAGATAACGGCCAATTTTAATTTCAGGACGGTAAATTTCCCGCCACGCGGCAAGCAAAGGCTGCTTTTTAACTTCCGGATGCGCTTCCATATTGGCACTATACACACTGCAAAGCAGTTTGCATAGCGCCGGTCGTGGCGGATCTTTATCCATAATTTTGTAGCGTCGGTTTAGTCCCGGTTGAATAAATCAGTGCTTTTTTAGTACCTGAAAAGTATTCCCAGATCGAAAGCATAGGTGGACAGCCCTCCCGGTTCGGTGGAAAGTTCCCTGCCGTAGTAGGCCGTTTCCAGCTTGAATATCTTGCAGTCCAGACCCAGGCCCAGATGGGGGAGCATATCGTAGACCCCAAGCCGCAGGGAAATGAAGTTATAGAAAACCGCCTCGGCGCCTATCCCAATATTGAGAATAGGGTTCCTTGTGTTGTAGGTATTGGTAAAGAGATTGATCACATCGTTGTAATCGGCCATGAAGCCCAGTTTTATAAAGCGTACAGGCTGCATGGTATAGGCGGCGCCCAGGTTAAGCCGGGGAATGACGGTCCAGAAACCGGAAGCGTCGGTATACGAAGCGGCAAAAGCCTTTTCGGAAAATTCCTCGAGCTCGTAACGGCTAATCCGGTAGAGGGAGAGCAGATCGTCCACTACAAGCCCCGCGGTGAAGTTATCCTTCCACTTGTAACGGAAGCCCAGATCCGCTCCGCCGCCAAAACCGAAAGTTAGCGGGGCGGCATTAATCAGGGTATCCATGTGTTCCGCCATATCAAGCAGGGTTCCCTTCAGCAATAGCCCGAAACGCCCTGCCAGTTTGGCGTTAAAGCCCCAGTCAATATCATGATCCTGATAATTAAAAAGATTGAAGGCCATGCCGAAGTTGAACCAGATATCTTCGTTGGCGGAGGCATTCAGGGCGGTTCCCACAAGCTGCATGTTGGCATAGGTTCTGTTGAGAAGCCCGATCCCAAAACCCTTTCCCACATAGCCTGAAGTCAGGGGCCCCTGGAGGTCAAAGCCCAGCGGGATCTTTCCCCCCGACCTGCTTGCATATTCCGCAATCGAATCCAGACTCACATTTTCCGATGAATTGGTCAAAGAGCGGACCAGTTCGGACATTCCCAGACTGTCCCCGATAAGGGAAAGGGAAAATTCAAGAACAGCGATCTGGCCCTTGATATCCTTGTAGAGGGCCGGATTGGTAGTAATCGCATCAAAATCATCCGAATAGGCTACATGCTGCCCGCCGTACCCGTGCTGACGGATACTGTTGATCTTTAAGGGGCCAAAATCTTCCGCATGAAGCAGGCCGGAGGCAAAAATAAAGAGAGCAAGGATGAATATCCGGTTTCTAGTCTGCATGATTTCGCTCCTCCTAGAGACCCAGCCCGCCGAGAAGACTGCCAATCCCGTCCTGATTTCTGATAAGTCCCGCAAGGAAAATCGCTTTCTCCTCTTTTTCGCTGAGAAGCGTACCCCCATCCTTGCGGGTTTTGAAGTCGTCAACATATTCGTTCACATTGCCATAGCCGTTTTCCTGGGCTTCGGCAATGAAAAGCACCATGATGCTGACGGTAATATCGTCGGTGGTGGTCTTCGATCCGGTGGCGGAATTATGGTAATCCGATGAAAAAGTTGATTCGTCATCCAGAATCTCCACGAGATCATTCGCAATGGAAGTAAGATCCGTATCCTTCATGCCCTGGTAAATAACATCCATCGCATCCAGAGCGGCGTTTGCTTCCGTACTGCCCTCCCCGGCATTTGAGGCCGCGCTGATCAGCTTGGAGGCATTGGAGATAAGGTCCATATCCAGCCCGGATGCGGCGGCCGCGGAACTGATCCCCGCTCCCTGGAGGGCAGCCTTTTCTTCGCCCCGCTTGCCCTTTACTTCATCCTTTATCTTGCCAAGAAGTTCTCTGGCAAATTCCTTGTCTCCCCGGGCCGCGTCCACCAGATCCGATACATTATTAGCGTCGGGCGCGGGAATAAGCTTCCCCGGATCGCGCTTGGCCCATCTGCCCCAGGAAGTAGACATAAGATCCGGACAGCCGCTCAAAAGAAGCAGGGCGAGAAAACATAACAGACTTAAACCGGTTACGGACTGAATTTTCATATAAACTCCTCTTGTCTATTTAGAATATATCATTACTTTTGTTAAAGATCAACAAAAGCAGCCTGCATATACAAAAAAGAGGGGTTTAGAGACTATTCTACAATCTGTAGTTCCTTTGGATAGTAGTTCAGTAGCTCATGTCCGGGATTACGCTAAACATTGTGGGCTTGTGAACAATCAACAACGCCGCGCAAGCGGCTGGGGTATGTACCCTTCGCAACGAATCAATACCGGCGGTAAAATCCTTTACAATATCTTCT
>JAIRNJ010000146.1 GCA_031258115.1 Treponema sp.
TAAGCCCCTCGGCACAAAGCAAAAAACACGCTACAATGGAGCCATGTTCATCTTTGACGTAGCCAGGGACTGGGTAATTCTGGCTCCCCTTCGGATTTCCGCGGGAAAGAAAGCCGGGGAGGAGATCGCCCATTATATAGAGGCCTTGCGGAAACAGGCGGGACTGGTTCAAAAAGTTACTGTTCAGGATGCGGAAGGGCCCGCCCCGGCGGATACGGTTCCGGTAATCCTCCTGAATGCTGAGGGTGACGAAGGTGGTGGTTTCTCCTGGCGGGTAGGCTACGAGCGGCTTGAGATTTACGGCAAATCCCCCAGGGGCCTCTGTAACGGAACCTTCGATTTCCTCAACGCGCTGGGGATCTTCTGGCCCGAACCGCAACGGGAACGGCTACCCCCTCTTATCCGGGCCCACCCCTATGGTTATGATCTTAAAATAACGAGGGCCAGCGCGCCGTCCAATACGGACAAGATCTGCAGGCGGCGTATTTTATTCAGCAATGCCGCCATGAAGAACGGCGAATCTTGGCTTATCTGGGCGGCGCGGAACAAAATAGACGGGGTGATATTTCCCATAGCGGGAGAACCCTCCTTTTTTGCCGGACGTAGCGCCGCCCGCCGCCGGGAAGCGATGCTGCAGATCGCCGGACAATACAGCCTTATGGTCGAAATCGGCGGCTGGGACCTGTCCCTGCTGGTTCCCCGGCGCCTCTTTCCTTCAAACCGGGAGCTTTTCCGCATGGATTCGGGTTCCTGGAAAAGGGACCATCACTTCTGCGCCACCAACCCTGAAACCATTAAGGTACTCAAGAAGGAGACGGAACGGCTCTTGCTTGCCCATCCCAAGACCGACGTATTCCACCTTTGGCCCGACAGGGATTACGAAAAGACCTGGTGTTCCTGTCCAAGCTGCCGGGCCTTTACCCCCGAAGAGCAGAACCGCATCGCGGTAAACGCTGTTGCCGATGTTGTGGCGGAATTACGCCCCGGGGCGGCGGTTTCTTTTTTTGAAGATACCGATGAAGAAGGGGACATACCCCCCCGGAAGAATATGTTTATGCTGCCCAAACTGCCGGAGGAACCGGGAAAAGAAAGGGGAGGCTGGTTTATCGCAGGGAAAGGCTAGCGCCGCGGATACCTAAAGGCGAAATAATCCTCTACCCTGAATGGCAGGGAATTAAATCCCAAATAGTGGTTTGCTCTTGTTCCTTAAAGGATTTCCCGCAAGGCAACCAACCTCATAGAAAAGTTTCGTCCGGTAGTTTAAAGACTTTTTAGCCAAGACAGCGTCTCAAGCCCCTCCTCATTAAACGCGAGTGAACCGGGCACCAGCATTTTAACACCTGAGGAAACCAAACGCTCAACAGTATGTTTTCGTATTCCGCCGTCCGCTTCTATTATAACATAATCTGAATCATATCGTTTAAGCAATACTTTTACATCCGTGATTCTGGTGAACGCCTTTTCATCAAGATCCTTGCCTTTTACTCCCGGTCTCGTCCCAAGACATACAACGACATCAAGTAGTTGTTGTTCAAAAAAGGGCTCAAGAATTGCAATATCATCATCAGGAGATAAAACCACCCCGGCTTTTTTACCCTTTTGTTTGATGCTTTTTACCGCATTAAATCCATTAATACACGCATCCAGATGGATATCAATAAGATCTGCACCTGCCTCAATGAAGGGTTCAATAAATGATTCCGTATTATTAGTCATTAGATGTACTTCAAAAGGAACCTTGGTATAGCGACGGACAGCCTTGACAATATCCGGAAAAAACAAAAGTGTCGGGATATAATGCCCGTCCCCAACATCGATATGAAAATAATCGGCATAATCTTCAACTTTTTTTATTTGTTCTTTTAAAGAAGCCAAATCTGCCGACCAAAGTGATATTGAACATAAAGCCATAAAACACTCCTTGAACCATTATTATCAATAACTATATATTAGAGTATAATCGATTCGTTTTGTCAATACACTGTGAAAAGCTTTTAGGATATTGGACTTGTTCGACAACCTATTTTACTGAACCCTGCCGGGTTTGGGTTGTCGAACAAGTCTCGCAAAATGCTCTGTATTTTGCTGGTTTTATAAGGAATTTATTCGATAACTGAAGTTATCGAATAAGTCTATTGAAAAAAAGAATCAATTGGGTAAAATAAGATAGGGGCATAAATATGACCAGACAAAAATACAGTAAAGAGTTTATTGTTGGAATAGATGTGGGTGGTACAAACATCAAGATTTTAATAATGACTTCTTCTTTTTCGGTTGTTCATTTCAGTTCAATCGCCACGGAAGCAAAACGCGGATACGATGTAATTTCCGATAACATTATTTCTGAAATTGAAGCTGTCTTTACCCATAACAGTATGTGTGATAGTAAGATAGCCGCAATTGCCATGGGGCTCCCTGGAACCGTTTTTATCGAAGAGCAGTTAACAGGAGATTATTTATCTGTATTAGGATGGAGCCATTGCAATCCATGTAAAAAAATAGGCGAACATTTCAATGCCCCCTGCCGGATTGATAATGACGCGAACCTTAATGCCCTTGGTGAATACAGCTTCGGTATTAACAAACGTGTTCC
>JAIRNJ010000186.1 GCA_031258115.1 Treponema sp.
CCAGCAGCATATATAAAAGACAGACCCGTTCTCTCGTCAGAGAGGGAGCCCCTCAAAAACAATACCGTAAATGTGAAACAGTAATAAATATCTGGTCATGAGCCCCACATGGGGCTCGACACCAAGACCACCATGGGCCCCAGGATGAGGCCGTTAAAACCAAATACCCGTATTCCGCCGAAAATGGCAAAGAAGATGATCAGGGGATGCAGTTGGATGCGATCCCTTAAAAACATGGGACGAATAAAATTATCCAGAAGGGAAATACAGAACCCCGAAACCGCCAGAAACAGTATGCCTCCGGTGATGTTTCCCGTGGCAAGGCGCATAATTCCCAGGGGAAGCCAGACAAGGCCGCCTCCGATCATGGGTATAAATACTGCGATAAAGGTAAGGGTCGCAAAAACCAGGGCTCCCTGCACATGGAAAACGGTAAAAACAATGTAGGCTACCACCGCCTGAATCAGAGCTACCATGATATAGCCTGAAATCAGATTCCTTGTTATTTCCATGAATTTTTTTGTCAGGGTACTAAGGTACTCCTGCTTGAGGGGAATGGCGTGAAGCACAAGCCTTGAAAGGTAAGGGCCGTCGGCAAACAGAAAGAAGAGACAGAAGAGCAGAAGAACGACGCCCAGCACAAAGTCTCCCACATTGCGGGCAAAATTACTGCTCATGGACACCAGGTTTTGAAGCCCGGAACTGAGAGCGACAAAGATCTGACGCCAAATTTCATCGGAAGAAATATCAATTTGCCCGGAACTGAATTCCCGCAAAAAACCCGTTAGGCTTTCAATGGCATCGCTCATTATGGCAGGCCGTGTATAGAAAACATTCCGGATCAGGCGGAGAAGATCCAGAATCTGCCTTAAGAAAAGCGAACCTACAAAAGAGAGGGTCAACAGAATTACCGCCAATGTAAGAAGGGCAAAAACCGCGGCCCAGATATTTTTAAGAAGCATCTCCCTGCGGGTTTTGAAGCTAAGCTTCCGTATAAACCGGCGATGGAGAGGGCTCAAAATAATATAGAGCAGTACCGACCAGAGCAGGACTGTAAAAAAAGGCGCAAAAAGCCGGCATACAACAAGGAGCAGTACAACAAGTATGGCGCCCAGAACCAGATTCTGGATTGTCCGTTCCGGAGTATTGCTCATAGACCGGCCAAAATACGTTCAACTTCACTACGCTGGGCATAGGAAGGATTCCGTTTCAGTAAATCATCGAGAACTTTTTTGGCTTCTACCGAATCCCCAAGGCTTGCATAGGTTTTGCCCAGTTCCATGGAGGCATCCCAGTTGTTCTTTTCGATGCCGAGTAGTTCCTTGTAGGTGTCCCGCGCCTTGTCAAGTTTTCCGGCTCCCGCATAGGCTCTGGAAAGATTGAGCAATACAGTGGGATCACGGGGCTTTGCCTTCAGCGCGCGCTCGTAATGTTCCACGCTGCCTGTCCAGTTTTCCTGCCGGGCATAGACTCCGCCAAGGTTATTGTTTACCTCAAAATTGGCAGGTTCCAGTTTGAATGCCTCGCTCAGATAGCGGAGCGCTTCATCGGTAAAACCATTTGCCAGATATATGTTCCCCAGATTGGCCCGCGGCTTTACATAAGTGGAATCGAGAGATGCGGCGCTGGCATAGGCGCGGATGGCTCCGTCAAGGTTTCCGGCGCTCTCGTGCGAAAGACCCAGGGTATAGACATAGCTGGCATTGCCGGAAGCCCGGTCTACCGCCTTCTGCGCAAAACTCACCGCCTCATTCCCCTTGCCGAGACTGATCTTTACCACCGCCATGTTGTAGTTGGTCTGCGCATCATTACTGTCGCCCATAAGCGCCCTGTTGAAAGAAGTCTCCGCCGCACTGAAGTCGCCTGTAACATTCTGGGCGATACCGAGTTCCCTCAGGGCGGCCAAATCATTGGGATTGTACTGCAGAGCCTTGTTGAAGGACTCAATGGCGCCCCTGTTGTCTCCCTTGAGCGCCAGAATCCGGCCGATCTCCCGGTGGGCAACGGCGTAATCGGGCTTTACTGAAACGGCCTTCTGGTACGCCTTGAGGGCGTCATCCGTCCGGCCGAGAGCCCTGAGCGTTCCTCCCAGATTGTACCAGGCAGGTTCAAAGTCGGCCTTCAGATGGGTTGCGGCCTCGAATGCCTGCCGCGCTTCGGGGAAATTCCGGGACTGGTAATGAGCCCGTCCGAGATCGAAAGAGTAGATATAGTTATTCGGTTCAAGGCGAACCGCATCCTTGAATTCCTTAACGGCATTATCCCATTGATGGAGATCCCGGTAGAGTTTCCCCATGGTATAGTGGGGCTGAGCCTGAGCGGGATCCTTTGCCGAAGCCTCGGCGGCCAGGGCGCCGGTCCGTTTGGCGGCATCCGCGCCGGATTCGTCCTGCCGGTGCCGTGAATATGCGTCGTACCAGGCGTCGGCCATTTCAGAGAGTTTCTGCCCCTCAAAACGGTTCTCTCCGGGAGGCATCCGCGAGCGGGCATCCTCAAAGACGGCCTTTGCCTCTTCAAAACTGTCTTTTGCAAGAAGAGCCTTACCCTGACTCACCAGATCGTTTACCGCCTGCATCTTCTCCCGCAGTTCACGGGACTGCCGCGCCATCTCTTCTTCCTGGGCCTTGCGGCGGGCGGCTTCGGCCTCCGCGGCGGCCCTCTGTTCCGCTTCCTGCTGAGCCCTTTCCGCGGCCAAAGCTTCCTGACGCTGCCGTTCCTCTTCGGCCTGCCGGACACGGGCCGCCTCACGCTCGGCCTGGGCCTGCCGTTCCTCTTCGCTCAACTGGTTTGTCCGGGACATGGTCTGCAGCGCCGCGGCTACAGCGGCGGCATCCACCACCGGAGGAGCCTGCCGGGCCGCGGCCTGACGGAGAGCCTCCTCGGCCGCATCAAGACTTGCACGGGAAGAATCCGCCTCATGGAGACTGCGCTCCCGCAGGGCCAGATCCCGCATTTCACGGGCTTCGGCATCGGAAGAATTCTCAATCAGAAGCCTGTCCAAAAGATCCAGAGCCCGGACATATTCACCCTGACTGATGTAATCCTTTGCCAGGTTCAGGGTATTTTGCCGTGACTGATCTAGCTCCGCGCCGGAAGACAGAGTTGTTTCGGTCCTCCCGCCTGAAATTCCCGCTCCTTTCTTCCTGCCGAAGAGAAAGATCCCCCCCAGCGTCAAAAGGATGATGAGAAGGACACCCGCGGCGCCGATGATGATTAGTTTTCTGTCTATATACACATAACTCTCCTATTCCAGTTCAAATTCGCCTTCATAACCCTCGACGCCTTCGGAGCCTGCCGAAAGACCCTGGGTTTCCGCGGATGCGGCCTGAAGCGAGGCGGTAAGTTCATCCAAAAGCTGCTGCCGCCGTTCCGCCGCCGCCCTGGCGGCCTCCTCTTCCATCATTCGCCGCCTCTCTTCCGCGGCAAATTCTTCCCGGATAAAGGCGATCAGCCTTTCAATATCAGGCCGTTTGGGAGACCGGGGCTCCAGAGTGAGGAAAGTCTCATAATCGGATACCGCTTCCTTACGGGCCTCCGATTTTATCCGGGTATTCCCCCGGTTAAGGTATGCCGGGGCATAGGCGGGATCGGCCTCAATTGCCTGAGTATAGAATTGCTCGGCAAAAACGGCATTCCCCTTACTATAATACGCATTTCCCAGGTTATAGGCAATCCTGGCGGTTTCATTTCCGCCTCTGGGCAGAACTTTCCGGTATACCGCTATGGCCTCATCCGTCATATCCAACTGCTGGTAGACAATCCCCAGATAGAGAAAAGCCTTCAGATTGGCAGAATCCGCAGCCACGGCGTTCTCCAGATAGGGCATGGCTTCTTTCGGCTTATTCTGCATGAAAAATTCTTCGCCTGTGGTAAAGTCACTCTGGGCATTAAGGGAAAAACCGAGGCCGAAAAGAACAGCCGCGGTAAACAATAGCCTTTTCATATCCCTCCCCTTACTCTTTCCATATCCTTCTATCTCCATTATACTAAAATTATCGGAAATCATGAAGATACTCTGCATCTCAGATCAAATTGATCCACTGGTTTATTCAAATACGATAAAAGAACGGTTCGGGGATGTAGATATAGTTCTCGCCGCCGGAGATCTCCCCATGGATTATCTCGATTTTGTCGTTTCAAGCCTCAACAAGCCTATGCTTTTTGTCTTCGGGAACCACCATGCGGAGGAACTCCGCTACTACCGGAAGAGGGAAAGCCCCTCCTTCAATTCCCCTGACGCCATGGAAGACATTCGCGAGATCAGGGGTTCCGGCGCTTCCCACATAGGCTCCCGGATGAAAATTCAGGACGGTCTTATCTTCATGGGGCTGGGAGGTTCCATTCGCTACAATTCCGGAGAAAACCAGTACAGCGACTTTCAGATGTACCTTGAAATAATAAAGCAGTTGCCCCGGCTCCTCTTCAACCGGGTTTTCCGGGGGCGCTACCTGGATATTCTGCTTACCCACGCTTCCCCCAGGGGGATCCATGACAAGGAAGACCGCTGCCACCAGGGTTTTAAGGCCTTTATCTGGTTCATGAAGGCTTTCAGGCCCGCATACCTTATCCACGGTCATATCCACCTCTACGATCTGCGGGACATACGGGTTACCAAATTTCAGAATACCATGGTAATCAATGCGTTCAGCCACTATGTTATAGATACAGGGGAAGAAAAACTATAAATGGGTACTTCCGATATTGTCAAAGTACAGGCCAACGAAGATTTTAACCGGGCCCGCAGCAGGGAATTGTTTTCCCGGATCGGTTCTTTTATAAATTCGGATCGCAACAAACTGCTCTCCTTCAATGATGTCAAGGACATTCTCAAACCCGGCAGCCAGGTTTACCTGGGAATGCGGACGGTGCCCATTAACCGTATAGTGGGGAGCGAAGGCCGCTACAACGACTTCAACAAACACTTCCTTCCCAGGAAGGAATTTCTCCGCGGCCGCTGGATGCGGGTAGACATGGCTTCCATTCAGGATCTGAACCTGCCCCCAATCCAGCTCTACGAGATTGGAGGAGCCTACTTTGTCCGGGACGGGAATCACCGGGTTTCCGTAGCAAAGATGCAGGGCGTCGAAAACATTGACGCCGAAGTGATAAGCCTCTCCACGAGGATCCATATTCCTCCAAACGCCACCGTGGAAGAGCTTAACAAGGCCCTTCTCGAATATGAAAAAAAGATCTTTTATGAAAAAACCCGTTTTGAAGAACTTACCGGCAACGGGGATCTTGAATTTACCGCGGCCGGCCGTTACAACGTGATCTACAATCATATTCTCGTACATAAATATTTTTTGAACGAAGAAAAAGAAGAAGAAATTCCCTTCTCCGACGCCCTGGTATCCTGGTACAAAAATGTATATCAACCCACAATACAGATTATCGAAGAGAACAATATGCTTGTGAGTTTTCCCGGCAGGAAGCCCGCGGATCTCTATGTATGGATCGTCAAACACTGGGATTTTCTCAAAAAAAAGTACGGATGCTACGATCTGCGGGATGCGGCCAGGGATTTTGTTTCCAAATACGGGGAGGACGATTTCTTCTTTCTGAGGATGATTGCATCTATCGTGGGTAAATTTTTCGGCCGCTTTGGCAGAATTTTCTGCAAAAAAGGAAAAAAATAAAATATGGCTATTCTTTCCATTCAGTCCCATGTGGTCTACGGACACGCGGGCAACAGTTCCGCCGTCTTCCCCCTCCAGAGGCTGGGTCACGAAGTTTGGGCGGTCAACACGGTTGAATTTTCAAATCATACCGGTTACGGCGCCTGGAAGGGAACGGTACTGGGCGCGGATCTGGTGCAGGATCTGGTGCAGGGCCTTGAAGACCGGGGCGTACTGAAAAACTGCCGTGCCGTGCTTTCCGGCTACATGGGGGACGCATCCACCGGCAAGGCGATACTCAGGGCCCTGGATATGGTACGGGCCGCTTCCCCCAAAGCCCTGTACTGCTGCGATCCGGTGATGGGGGATCTGGGAAGGGGCTTCTATGTAAAGCCCGGGATCCCCGAAATTTTCCGCAGTGAAATTATCCCCAGGGCCGACATTGTTACTCCCAATCAGTTTGAACTTGAGGCGCTTACCGGCATGGATTCAAGCACCATGGAAGGAGCCGCCGGGGCTGTTGCGCGCCTCCATTCCATGGGGCCCCGGACGGTTCTGGTAACCAGTTTCCGCTGCAGGGAGGAACAGGCGCGGGGAGGACAGGCGGAGATCGCCATGCTGGCCTCCGGCGGAAAGGATCTCTGGCTGGTGCGTACTCCGGAAATTCCGCTCGGCAAAAGTTTCGCCGGGGCGGGGGATCTTACCACCGCAGTGTTTCTGGCGAGGTTTCTCGGAAGGCCGGCAGAACCTGAGAATGCAGGCGAAGCTTCCCCTTCCGATCACTTTAACATAAAGGAAGCCCTGGAAAAATGCGCGGCCAGCGTCTACGGCATCATCGAAGAGACATGGAAGGGCAGAGCGGATGAACTCCTGATCATCGCGGCCCAGGATCAGTTATCCAATCCGGCGTTTATGTTTTCCGCAGAAAAGCTGTAAAAACATGGCGGCGCTGGATTTCTTTGATCCCCGGACGGCCATGTTCCCCTATAACCGTTTTATGGAATTTATTGCACCCCGGGCGGACCGTTACTCGATCATCTCTTCCGTTCTGGATGAGGCAGGGCTCAATTCTCTCGTGCTTCCGATTGCGGGAAACAGACATTTTTTGATACTCCCTCCGGGAGAGAGTATCCGTGCGGGAGGGCTGCCCTTCCGCGGCAGAAATCCTGTCATCCTTACGGCCCATTACGACCGCTTTCCGGGAAGCCCGGGAGCCAACGACAACAGCGCTGCGGTTTTTCAGCTTATCGTCACCGCCCAGAAACTCGTCTCCGGAAAGCAGAGTTTCTGGATGATCTTCTTTACAGACAAGGAAGAGCTTGGGGAGGGAGAAAGCGTCGAAGATCAGGGAGCCTACGGCCTTGCCTCAACGCTCCGGGACGGAGGGCTTGCGGATTCCAGGATTTATGTCTTTGACGCATGCGGAACAGGAGACACCATCATTATTTCTACCGCCGCAGATACACTGTTAAAAAACGAAGAGAGGGCTCCCTTCCTCAGACTGCGCGAACTTATCCAGGGTCTGCGCGCTCACGCGCTGGAAAGCGCCAGGGATCTCAGGCTCGACAGGGCGCTTCTCCTCCCCACGCCCCTTTCCGACGACGCAGGCTTTCTCAGGGCAGGACTCCCGGCCCAGACGATCACCGTCCTTCCCCGGAAAGAGGCGAACCTCTTTACCGAATTTCTGCGCCTCCATCCGGAATTTGCAGTATCCCTGATAAGCCGCAGCATGCATGAAAAACCAAAAGACCAGAAGGAACGCCGCTTTTTTCCGGAAACATGGCGTTCCCTCAACGGCCCGGCCGACAGCCACCTGAGACTCACCCCCCGCGAATATCCGCTCATCATCCGTTTTGCGCAGACTTTGTGCGAAGGCTAAAGAATTAGAGTCTGAAGGCATGATTGACGCTGAGGCATTTGAGGCCCTGCTTCAAAATTGAACAGGATTAATAGACAAATTTCCATTACCGTACCATACTATTAGGTGCAATGAGAAAAGTGGGATTTTTTTACTCAATACAGGGAAAGATGCTTCTGATTTTTCTCCTGTTTATGAGTATATCACTTGTCATGATCCGGTATATCTCCGGCTATATAAGCTATTCGGTACTGGGTGAAAAAGAGGCCAAGCTGCTGGGTATTGCCGTTGTTCTGGACAAATACCTGGGAGACGATACCTATGACGATATTCTGCGCCGCCGGGGGGCCGAATCCGCTTCCCGGGAAGAAAAAATAGCCGTTCTCAACCGGGAACTTGCGGCCGTTACCGATATGGTGGCCTCGGCGTATACGGGGCTGGGGCTCGGCTACTATTCACGGGAACTGGACGCCATCCTAAGCTACGGGCCTTCCGCCGCATTCGGCGATTTTGTGGGGCGTTCCATTGGAGAAGACCACCTGGGCCGAAGGGTAATGGCAGACGGCACTGCCATGGTGTCCACCGGATCAATGGTGCGGGGAAACATTATGAACGCCATGCATCCGGTTATCCGGAACGGGAACTCCATAGGTTATATCTGGGCCAATGAACTTGTTACCGATATAGAAAAAGAACTGAGTACCATTACCCGGCGGGTTTTTTTGATCTCGGGGATCACCTACGGCCTGGTCTTTATTCTGGTGCTTCTCCTTTCCCGGCGGATCCTCCGGGACATAAACCGTATCGTAAACGGAGTCCGGTTCCTGCGTTTTGATCTTTCCAAAAAAATCGGCAAGACAGGCGGCGAACTTGGCGAAGTGGTGGACAGCATCAACAACATGGCCGATGAAATCATCAAGGCCAATGAATCACAGCAGGCGCTGATCCGGGCGGAGGCGGCCAACACAGCCCAGCGGGATTTTCTCGCCCGGATGAGCCACGAGATCCGTACCCCCATGAACGGCGTCCTGGGAATGACCCGTCTTGCCATGCAGGCCAAAACGCCTGAGCTGTGCCAGGAGTACCTGAAAAAAATACAGTCCTCCGCTTCCCTGCTTTTGGGGATCATCAATGACATACTGGACTTTTCAAAAATTGAAGCGGGCAAACTGGAACTGGAAAACGATAACTTTAATCTCATTGGATTGATCGACAATATCCGTGAACTTATGATGCCCCGCATTAATGAAAAAGGCCTGGAATTTATTATTATCCTGGATGAATCGATCCCTTCCCTCGTGAGGGGAGACGCGCTCAGGCTTTCGCAGATCCTGCTTAACCTTTTGGGAAACGCGGTAAAATTCACCAATCAGGGTTCCATCACTCTGGAAATAAAGAGCCGGTTTATATCACCGGAACTTTCACCGGCGCTTCCCGGAACAACAAAAATCCGGCTGGATTGCATGGTTCGCGACAGCGGCATCGGGATGAGTTCGGAACAGCAGAATATTCTCTTTCAGCCATTCGCCCAGGCGGACAGTTCCACCGCCCGCAGATTCGGCGGCACGGGGCTGGGGCTTTCCATCAGCAAGGCGCTGGTGGAACTCATGGGAGGCGCCATCACCGTCTCAAGCGAACCGGGAAAAGGCAGCGTGTTTGCGTTCTTTGTTGAATTGGAAACTTCGGAAAACGAAACGGTAAAGGAGCCTGAGATTAGCCCGGAAATGGAAAACCGGCGCTATGAAGGGTATAGATTCCTCCTTGCGGAAGATAACGAGATTAATCAGGAAATCGCCCTGGCGGTTCTTTCGGATCTGGGAGCGCAGGTGGATATTGCCAATAACGGACAGGAGGCGGTGGAAGCCTTTTTAAAAAAAGACTATTCCCTCATTTTCATGGATATTCGTATGCCCATTATGGACGGACTTGAGGCGGCCCGCCGTATCCGTGCCCTTGAAGCGGAACGCCGGGGAAAAAACCGGGAATATCCAAAGGGGATACCCATAATCGCAATGACCGCCAACGCCATGAAGGAAGACCGGGAAGCCAGCCTTGCCGCGGGTATGAACGACCATATTTCAAAACCCCTTAATATTACGGAAATCAAAAAAAGCCTTTACCGGGAACTTCCCGGTTCATGATGGAAGGATCGTCCACCACATCATGGCGACCCCCTGTTCCCAGGAGTAACGCTGCATGGCAAGCAGCGCCCACTTCACTCTGTCCTCAATTGTCTCTGTACTGTAGATCCCCATGGGAAAATTCTATCCCCGCCCGGAGGAGAGGTCAAGACAGCGCATTGCCCGCTTCTGCCAGGGAAGTACCAGCTGCATGTCGCTATCCCCATGGGATATGGGCCGGCGTATGGGGCGCAAGATAACGGTGTTTTTTTCGTTTTTTTGTATTTTCCTCTTGAAAAAAGTTATAAACCGGGGTAATATTTTAAACAATATCAACAAGTTAAGGAAATTAGTCCTTGGAATGTGTCACAAATCCAGGCAAAAAGTATACTTTTTCATACATTTTGTTTGGAATTCATTACAGAATCGGGTATCAGTCAGCAGAT
>JAIRNJ010000257.1 GCA_031258115.1 Treponema sp.
TTCAAAAGCCTCAGTACGCGTATTCGAGATTTCAGGAAGCCTATCCTGCGGCAGCCCGGTTCTTTGAGATAATCATAAAAAATTATCCGGATCTGACTGTCCAGGGAGAATCAATACACCTGGCCTGTCTCAAGCAGCTTATCACCCTGGTGAATAAACCTGTACAGCGGGTCTGGTACTATCAGGAACTGATCTCCCGTTTCCCGGACAAGATTGACCTGGGGGTTTCCTACTTCATGCTTGCCCAGGCCTATGAATTGATAGGCGACTGGAACGGCGCCATTCAGGCCTATACCCGGTATCTGCCCTACATCGGAGCGGTGATCCCCGGCTTTCCCGATGCGGATAACTATGCAAAGCAGCTGGTGGATTTTAACAATTCTCCCAAAGACTGGACTTTTGAAAACCTCAATGTGCTTTTGAATACGATACGCGCCGCTCTTGATTCCGGCTCCTCGGGGAGGCTCTGGCCTTACAGGGCCAAGGTGAATTTCTTTGCCCGTTCCTGGGAACAGGAAGAAGCCGACGATTCGGGGATGGCGGAATTCAATCTCTCCGATTTTATGCGCGGAAACCGGATCTACTATGCCAAGGATCTCGCGGCCGGTTCCAATGCCAATGAGGCGTATCTGCGTACCTGGGGCTGGTCGCAGTATATCTCCGTCTGGTACTTCTACTTCCGCAAGATCTACTTTCCCCCGAATCCGGAGATTCACGGCCGCTGGGAATGGGCCGGTGTGTACTATGGGGAGAAATTTTAATGCACGGGGAGAAGAGTAAAAAAAAGACAAATGCAAACTCATACGCTGCGGCCGCTTTGACAGCGCTTCTGTTTCTGCCTGCGGTCCCGCCGGGCGCGGAAGAAACGGCAGTAACAAAGGGCAGTAACACTGCGCAGACCGGGCTTCCCCCGCCGCCTTATATACGGCCCTTGAGGGAGCGGTATTCCGCCGTGCCTGCAGAACTTAAAACATCTTACGATTTTTTTACTTCTTCCCATTCCTTGAGCCTTTTCTATGACGACGATAATGAACTGTATCAGCGCTATCTTAAACAGTACACGTCCAAGGGCGGGAAGGAATGGCTTGAAGCCGTCATGAAACGCGCCGAACCCTACATTCCGTTTATCCGTGAAGAAATTGAAAAAAGGGGACTGCCCCCCGAACTGCTCTGCCTTCCCGTGATTGAATCGGGCTATTCGGTAAAGGCCCGCAGCCGTTCCGGTGCCGTGGGGCTCTGGCAGTTCATGAAGAACAGTATTTCTCCCTTCGACATGAAGGTGAATGAATGGGTGGACGAGAGACGGGATTTCTGGAAATCTACCGACGGAGCCCTGCGGAAACTGGAAGAAAACTATAACTACTTTGGAGACTGGGCCCTGGCTCTGGCTGCCTACAATGCAGGTCTGGGGGCCCTGAGCCGGATAGTCAAACAGACCGGGATCGGGGACTACTGGGAACTTTCCCGGCAGAAAAAGCTGAAAACAGAAACAATACACTATGTGCCGAAACTTTTGGCGGTGTCCCGCATACTCCTCAATCCCCGGCAGTACGGCATGAACCCTGTATGGCCCGGCGACTACCAATGGGTGCGTATTCCCGTAGGACGGGCCGCAAGCCTCTCCCTCCTGGCCTCCGAAGCCGGAGTGGATCAGACTCTTTTGTTCATGGCAAACCAGGAACTTGAAACCGGCGTTACTCCCATTGATAAAAACTACCTCCTAAAGGTTCCCGCAAAAGACGCTGACAGTATCACTGCTGTCCTGGCCCGGAAGGACATTGATCTTGTAAAGTACTACTCCCACACGATCCGTTCCGGGGACACCCTGCTGGCCCTGGCTCTCCATTACGGGGTATCGGTGGATCAGATTGAGAGCATGAATCCGGGCATACAGCCGAGATACCTCAGAATAGGGCAGCGGATCATAATCCCTGCGTTTAAGGAAGTGGAGCCCTACCGGCGCAGAACTCCTGCGGAGGAAAGGGCCTTTGGGGGAATTCATCTTGTCAAGAGAGGCGAATCTCTCTGGTCAATTGCGCTTGCCTACGATGTAGACCCGGAACTTTTGGCGGAAGCCAACGGCATGGGCATGGATTCCATTCTCAGGGAAGGCCGGAACCTGAAGGTGCCGCAGTGAGGATTAAACTATGAAACAGATGACGAGGGGAAATTTCTTTTGGCGCATTCTCTTTTTCCTGCTTACCCTTCCGGTTTTTCCCCTGCCGGGAGAGGATATAGCCATAAGCGGGAAAATTGGCTGGGAACGCATGGAGATGGATGCAACGGTTTCCCTGAACATGGCTTCCGCAGGACTGAAATTCCCCAACGGCAGGGTACAGGGCGAAGAATATATCAGGGCCGCCTACCCTTCACTGATACAATCCCTGCTTTCGCTCATTCCGGTAGATTCTTCCCGGACCGTCGGGGATTTTATAAAGAGCGGAGATTTGAACATGGATGCCCTTAAAGATTTTGCCGAGGCGGCTTCCCTCTCCGCTCCTTCCTTTTCTCCGGATCTGCTTCTGCTCAGGGCCCCTTATGTCCTAAAGCTTTCCGGTTTGGGATCCATGCTTCCGGGAAGCAGCCGTCCCGCAGAGATACTGCGCACCATCGGTTCAAATTCTTCACCCGATTATACGGGCATCATCATCATTGCTTCAAAACAGCTTCCCGCCCACGGCATGCGCAGCGTGTCTCTTGCCCTTCCCTGCATCTTTCCCAAGATCTGGGACACGGAAATGAATCTGATATTTGAAAAAAACATGCTCAAATCAGGACACTCAGGCCCGGCGGTCCGTTATGCAAAAGAGAGGGATATATTTCTTTCCACTCCTTCGGGCTTGAGCGAAGAACTTGTCTCCCTGGCGGGGGAAAGGCCCCTGAGGATCATCGCCCGGGAAATTTTCGGAAAGAGGCCTACGGACCCGGTTATTGACAGGGAAGACGCCCTGCTCATCACCGGAAATGAAAGAAACCGTGAACTGCTCCGGGAAGGCAGGTTAGTGTTTGTGCTGGCGGATGAAGTTCTCGATGAAGTGCCGGGCGGCAATTAGTGTCTGTCCATAAAGCCGGTTTTATGAACGGATTCTATTAACGGACATGAGGGTTCCAATGCCGGAAAATGCCCATGGATAAAGATGAAGATGAGGACCCTGGATTTTCCATTCTTTTATCTGAATTACAGTAATGGTGTTTTTATCCGTTCCCTTGCTCCCGGCGCGGAGGATCTGGGGGGCGGCATGTTCCGTAACAAGGGTTCCGTGTACAGTCTGCCGGAAGGATCTGCGGCAGACTGCCTTTCCGGAAAAGAGATTGGCGGAAAGACGCTCCTGGCCCTGGCCCGCAGGAGTCCTCACCCGCTTGTGGCAAAAGGCCCCCTCATGGCGCCTCCCGGAAAGAGGCTCATGGGCCTGGATTTGGAAATTCCTGCGGCAGGACGCAGGAGTTCTGCGGGAGGAGAGAGCACTCTCGCAATACGAGTGCAAAGGGAAGTTGTTCCGCGGAAGGACTGGCTGCCCCTGGAAGATCTGCCCCGTTACTATCTTTATCATGACGAAATTTATGAAATAATTGATGATGAAACTCTGGATGCGCTTGCTGCCGAATATGGCTCCGGCGGGAAACTGATACTCCGCGGAGAGGAGATCCCCCGCTTTGCCGACGAAAAGATGCGGCTGATCATCAGTTTCGCAGACAGGGCCCTGAAACAAAAACTTTCAGAAGACAGACTTTTTATCAGGGCGGAGGAACTGTCGCTGGTACTTTCGGTCAGGGCGGAGCCGGGGAAGGGATGCAGAACAATACGGGGAATACCGGCCCTGGCCTGGGGCAGGGATACGGATTGCAGGCACTATGACGCGGCGGAGGTATCCGCCGCATGTGAGAGAGACTATGTGCTTCTCGATGAAAAATGGGCCCGGCGGAAGGATCTTGAAAAAACAGGTCTCAATCCCCTCGGGCGCTACGCGGGAGGCGAAACGATTGAAGGCATCGGTATCCCTGTTCCCCTCCTCTTTCGGCGGGGAGAAGCGCCGCCATACTTCAGCAGGCTTGAATATCAGGGCCCTCCCTGGCTTGACAGGGCCGAAAAGGCGGCAATCTTTTGCGCCCACCTGGACTTTCTCCGTTTCTGGGGAATTTCAGGCGGGGTGATCCACTCAGGGCGCGGCAGGGCCGAAACGGCGGCTCTTTTGCTGGGATGGCTGCGGAACACGGAAAGCGCAGGGAAACATGTTTCCGCGGAAAGAGGCGCGGGGAAAACCATCGTCCTTATGGAAAGGAATTTTTGGGAACTCTATTTCAGTGTTTCCGCCGCGGGCCTCCCCCCTCCCCTTGAAGGAGAAGATCTTTTAAGTTCACGGAACAAGGGTATCTGTACCGGTTTTTATGAATCCCTGCCGCCCTCTTCCAACAGCCTTGTGAGCATCTGCGATATGCTGATCCTGCTTGAGCCGGTGGATTATATGGAAAGGCTGGGCGGTATAGAGGCTGGGATCGTGCTGGGCATCTCTTCGGAGGAACCGGGAGAAGAAACCCTGCGGCGGTTTTTCGGACTAAAGGGAGAAAGAGCCGAACTGGGCAGATGGATCTACCGGAATACAGGAGCGGCCCTGCCCCTGCCCCGTTTCTACCGGATGCCGCCAAGGGAAATTCTCAGGCCCCCGTTTGGGGGGCGTTTTACGGCAGACGCCAAATTCCGCAGTATTCCTGCCCCCGAACTTGCCGAAGAAAGCGCATTCTTTTATGCGAAAGGCACAGGGGATTACGATCCTGAGGCCGCCCTCAAAACAAAATTCAGCTTCGGGGAACTTTCACAAGAGGAAAAGAATAATTTTTTCCGCTGGCGGCATCTGTTCAGGAAGGGAATACAGAAACCTGCGGGAAGGGCATTTATCCGCATCTATGCGAGGGAACTCTGCCTTGCCATGGGAAACACGGAACCCCTTGAAGCCTTTGCCGGGCTGTCCAGGCTGCAGGAATACTGTGTATGGCTGGAAAGTTTTTCGGGGGAAAAAGAGGATTTACAGGAAACGGAGGAAGAGCGTGTGTCCCTTCAGCTTCTGCAGCGGCTCTTTGATTTCGCCGTCATGTACGGAATTACATCCCGGACTCTTCCGCTTGTCCTTTCAAGAGCCGCCGGAAGCAGGGATTATCTTATACAGGATCTTTTGATTCACAAAAAATACATTGAAGAAAACAACAGTATCGCTTTTGAAGATATACATCCTTTTATCGGCGATCTTTTGCAGGGCAACAGTTTTTATGTCTTTTACGGAAAAGAACTGGAAAAGGCCCTTGAAAAAGTTATAAATCTTATCGACCGGAGACTCCGGGATCTCTGTAAAAAACGGCTTTTTGAATTTTTCTTCCCGGTTCAGACATACCGTGAAAGCCGCAGGGCCTTTGCGGGCATGGAAGCCGCCGGTTACTCTTCCTACACTGCCGAGTGGGCCCACTTTCTCGGATCCAAACCGCTTCTCAAATTTACTTCTTCGGTTTTCCGTTATGTCGAATACAGGCTGAAAATAAAAACAGGCTTTGAAAAACCGCGGCAGGCGCCCCCCCTGGAGGAATACTGGCGGCTCATAGCCGACGCCGCCCTGAATAACGCCGCCTTTCCCGTGCATATATGGCCCGGTTCCGTAAAACTGCGTCATGAATCCATCGAAAGACTCCGCTCCGAATCGGATGAGGTAAAACAGCTTTTGCTGATTGAAGAAAATTCTGCCGGAGGCGGCAAGACGGAAGGCGGCCATGAGACGCCGCCGCCCGGACTGAAAAAGACTGAAAAAAAACAATCCGGCATCGATGCTTTTATCGGCGGACTGAACGAGACCGAACGGAAAGCCCTGTTCTGCATTGCCTCTGCAGAAGATCCATCCTCACTAAAGACTGAACTTGGAGAGACGGCAGCCGCTGGCTTCTCCATGCCGGAACTGCTTATCGACAGCATCAATGAAAAGTTCATGGATGCCTTTGGGGATCTGTTGATTGAAAACGGGAAAGAGGGGCCGTGTATCGCAGAAGAATACCGGGGGAAACTGCCGTCTCAGGCCAAAGAACCTTAACAAAAGTCCGGCATTCGGACTATACTTAAAACATGCCTGACCTTCCCAGACGCATAAGTTCGGCGATTCTCTCCTCCCTTTCCGCGGGGGTCGTACCCCGTGTGGGACTTGAATACATTGCCGTTGGACGCAAACGGGAAGTGGAAGCCAGCCTGCAGGATCTTGACAATATTGCAGGGGGAGCCGCCGCCTTCAGGATTGTTGCGGGACGTTACGGCAGCGGGAAAAGTTTCTTCCTCCAGGCGATCCGCAACTATGCGCTGGAACAGGGATTCATCACTGCCGATGCGGACCTTTCGCCCGAGAAACGCCTTACCGGACCTGCGGGACTTGAAACCTACCGGGAACTCCTCCAGCGTCTTGCGTCCAGGGCCCGGCCCGAAGGCGGCGCGCTGGAAGGGCTGCTACAAAAATGGATCAACTCGATCAAACTTTCATTCATTCAGGACGGCTACGGAGCCAACGATCCGGATCTTCCCAAACTGGTGGAAAAGCGGATCTACGAAACGGTCAACGAAATGGAAGACCTTGCCCACGGTTTTGACTTTGCGCGCGTATTAAGCGCCTACTATCTGGCCTACACCAACAGTGTTGATGAAAAAAAAGAAGCCGCTCTCCGCTGGCTCAGGGGAGAGTATGCGGCAAAAACCGAAGCAAAGGCCCTGTTGGGAACCGGGGAGATCATCACCGGGGAAAACTGGTATGACTACATCAAGCTTCTTGCCGCCTTCAGTTTCCGTTCAGGATGCAAGGGACTGTTACTCTTTATTGATGAATGTACCCAACTGGCAAAAATCGGCAACCGTCAGTCGCGGGAGAATAACTACGAAAAACTGCTGGCTCTCTTTAACGATGTAATGCAGGGAAAGGCTGAACGGCTGGGCATCTATCTTGCAGGCACTCCCCAATTTATTGAAGATGACAGACGGGGACTCTTCAGCTACCAGGCCCTGAAAAGCCGTCTTGCGGAAAGCCGCTTTGCCCGGGAAGGTTACACCGATTATTCAGGCCCCGTGCTGCGGCTTTCCCAGTTGAGTCAGGAAGAGATCTATGTATTGCTGGAACGGATCAGGGATATTCATGCCATTCATCATGCCTATGAAAGCGAATTGGGAGACAGGGAACTTTCAATTTTCCTGGAACAGGCCTTTTCAAAAGCCGGGGCGGAAGAATTTATAACTCCCAGGGAAATCGCCAGGGATTTTCTCGGACTTCTCAATATCACCCGCAGCGAAAATTTGAATTTTGACGATCTTGTATACCGGGACGGCTACCGGGTTGAAGGCTATAAACCCGGCGGCAGTTTCTATGCGGACTTTGAAGTGTAGGATATGAACCGGGTCTATGAACGACTGCACCCTGTTGTACGGGAGTATATCTACAATCAGGAATGGGAGAGCCTGCGGCCTGTACAGGAAGCGGCGGCAATTGAGATCCTTGGGGAGGAGAGACACCTCATCATCGCCGCAGGGACGGCATCGGGAAAGACCGAGGCCTGTTTCTTTCCGGTAATATCAATACTGGCGGATAAACGCCGCAATTCTGTAGGAGCCCTGTACATAAGCCCCCTCAAGGCCCTTATCAACGATCAGTTCAGCCGCCTTGAAGCTCTGGCCCGTGAGGCGGAAATTCCCCTCTGGCGCTGGCACGGAGACATACCGGGCCGGCACAAGGAAAAGCTTTTGGAGAGGCCTGCAGGGATACTGCAGATAACACCCGAATCCCTGGAAGCACTGTTACTGCGGCAGCCCCGCAGGATTACTTCTCTTTTCCGGGAACTTTCCTTTGTAGTCATTGATGAGGTACATGCCTTTATGGGAACCGGAAGGGGACAGCAGCTTCTCTGTCAGCTTGTCAGGATCGAGAGAGCCCTGGGAAACCTTTCCCCTTCGTTTCCCAGACGCATAGGGCTGTCCGCCACCCTTGCCGGTTACCGCAGGGCAATGGAATGGATAGCAGGGGGGAGCCGGCTTGGAAGAGAGACAGCCCTCATCGAAGAAGAGAAAAGCAAACGCCATGTACGCATTGCCCTTGACTATTTTTCCCGGAACAAGGGTGAAGAACAGAATTACTACCAATCCCTCTACAGGGAAACCAGGGGAAAACGCTGCATAATCTTTACCAATAGCCGTCTTGACGCGGAAGAGACAGCCGGGGCATTGAGATCCATCGGCGGAGGGGAAAGCCGCTTCCTTATCCACCACGGCAGTATCTCCGCCGCGCTCCGGGGAGAGGCGGAAAAGGAACTGCGCGATGCGGCAGGGCCTGTAACACTGACCGCGACGGCAACGCTTGAAATGGGGATCGATATAGGCGCCCTGGACAGGGTTATACAGCTTGGGCCTCCCCTTTCCGTGTCGGCCTTTGCCCAGCGGCTGGGACGTTCAGGAAGACGGAGCGGGACAAGCGAGATCTACTTCAGCAGCCTCGACGACAGTAATGATGCGCTCAATATGCCCTGGGCTCTCTTAAAGACCATCGCCGTGATAGAACTCTATATTAAAGAAAAGTGGATTGAGGACAGGCCGGAGCCTCCCCTGCCCTACAGCCTCCTTATCCACGAAAGCCTCTCCCTCATCGCCTCCGAGGGAGAAAAGAAGGCGGAACTTCTGGAGGAAGAAGTCTTGAGCCTTCCCGGTTTTGAGAGGATAAGCGGAGAAGACTACCGCCGGATTCTTGAGGCCCTCATCTCTGCGGGGCTTCTGGAACAGACTGCCGAAGGAACCCTGATCACCGGCCTTGAGGGGGAGAGGATCACGGGCCACTACAGTTTCTACTCGGTTTTTTCAAGCGACACCGAGTACCGGGTGATTCACGGAGCGCTGGAGATAGGAAAGGTAAATTTTGCCCCGCCGCCGGGAAGCGGCATCGTTCTTGGAGGCCGCTACTGGCGGGTGCTCCGCTCAGATCAGAGGCAGAGAGAGATCGCCGTGGAGAGCGGAACCGAAGGCGCCCTGCGGCTCTGGCGGGGCGGCGGCGCGGAAAACCATCCGCGCCTTTCGGCAAAGATTCTGGAGATCCTCCTCTCGGGGGAATCGTACACATACCTTTCCGCCGGCGCCGCAAAACGCCTTGCGGAAGCCAGAACCGCCGCGGAGAATTTTGGCTTTGGCGGGAAGGGCTGGAGCCTTATCGAAACAGGCGGAGATTCCGGGGGGGCCTATACCAGCTTCCGCATACTTCCCTGGCTGGGAAGCCGGGGCATGAGGACACTGCTCCTCATCCTCCAGGACGAGGAGGCGGCCCTCGTTCTGGGCATTATCGCCCTCTCGCGGGAAAGCGATTACAGCATCTTTGTAAGTTCAAAACTCCCCCTCGATCTCTTCCGTGAGAACCTCTTCAGGATCATCGAAAACCTGAATTCCGCCTCTCTTGAAACCCTGGCGGAAAAGTCTGTGGATACCATTCCGTGCACGGAAAAATTCGATCCCTGGCTTCCCCCTTCCCTGCTGGCAAAGCAGTATGCGGCAAACATGCTGGATCCGGAAGAATTGAAGGGGAGCGGGATCTGCGGCGGAGTTTGTTGATTTTTCATACAGCCCCTGAAAATGACTTTCTCTTTCTTCATGAACTTGCTATAATCAACCAACCCCGCCGCAGAGCGGACGGGGTATGGTTGTTCTTTAAAGGTATTGGACTCGGGTTTCATACCCTTATTACGCCCCAGAGGGGCGGGGTATGAAACCC
>JAIRNJ010000293.1 GCA_031258115.1 Treponema sp.
CTGCCGGTGATTACTATGTTTGCCCCAAGTATTTTTCCGATGGATACCGCCGAATCGTCATCAACCTCAGCCGTCATCTGAAAATCTTGCTCTTTTCGTATGACATCAAGGCTCTTCCGGTCTACTATCTTGTAACGTCCTGTATCAAACAGTATATAGGCCAATTCTTCAAGTACAAATTCGCCTGTTTCCCTGTCCCTTGAAGATATACTTAATATCGCAATAGTTGTACCTTCTTCAATTGCGTATATCAATTCGTCCGCCGCTCTATTTAAGGCGCTTTCTATATCGCCGCCTGCGGTACGGGTATTATTCCGGTTTCTGTCTGTCTGGGGGGGAGCCGCAATTTCCAGGGCCTTTTCATTGATTTTTGATATTTTCATCGTAATAGGCGTTGTTTCGATAAGGAATTCGATTTCGCTTGAATTTGCGGCAAATGTCACCGTATTGCTTTTGGCGATTCCCCGCGCCGTATAAATGGAATGTTCACCGTTCGGCACGGCAATACGGGTTTTTTGATTGTCGCTGGAAATGATTGTTTTTTTCTGCCCGTCAATATAAAGATCCACCATTTTAAAGGCAGTCGTAATACCTGAAGCGGCCCCGCCTCTTTTACTCACAATTATCAGGGATTCACCGGGGCCGGCACTCTGGGTATATGCACCATGCACAAAACCGGCCGCAAGAATAAAAAATAAGATGGTTTTTCATTCAAAGCCTCCCAAAAAACAGCAACTTTGCAAAAAATGGCGGGAGAAACCTTTTGGATCCCCCGCCAATAATTCGTGTCTGTCTACAAAAGCCGTCGGTTACTTTGAGGACAGAACTTTTAAGCTTAATTTTTTTACCGACATCAGCATGTTCTGGTAGCTTTCCGCGTCCTCCGCGGTGACTTTTTGGGGATCGGTAAAGAGATCGATGAGAAAATAATGCCGGGGGTAATAGTAGTAGAGAACCTTGGTCATGCCGATCTCTTTCTGCCCTTCAGGCGCATAGATCATGTTCATTACGGTTAACTGAAAATCGTCTTTAACCAGATCCTGGGAAACGATGGAATCAAGCTGATAATAGACCCTTAGATTCTCCAGATACGTGTCCCGTATATCCGCCGGCCCCTGATCCTCCGTCTGTAGCCCGGTAAAATTCAACTGCGATATTGCCAGAACGGCGTTTGTGGCAGGGTTAACGAATTCCCGCACCGGATAATCGCTGAAGGGGGGAATGGGGGGGAAGCCGGCGGCCTCTTCCTGCAGCCGGGCAAGCTGTTCCGCGGCAATACTTTGCATGGTATCGGGGATGACGATGCTTATCCCCAGTTCGGGTATCTCAACACGCCCTGTTTCCGCTTCAGGCTTTTTGGCGCAGGAAAAGAGAACAAACAGCAGAGGGAATAAAACAAATACGGCTTTTTTCACTGCTTCATTTCCTGGCCGTTCATGGAGGAGAGAGCCTCATCCCGGTAAGGGAAAAATTTTTTCGGAGCAATAAAACGGTATCCCGTTCCATCTATCGAAGCATTCAGCGCCAATTCATCATTTTTGATGAGTTCAAGGAACTCTTCTCCGGGGAGGGTCGAAGTGATCCGCTGGGTTTTCCTCTGTCCGTCGCTGAAAAGGCTCGAAATACCTCTGAGGGGGTATTGTTTTCCCCCGGCTTCAAAGGAAGCGGAGGCAGGGAGGCCCGGGAAAGCCCCTTCGTTTCCTTTTTCAAATATAAAAGAAATATTACAGGTGGCATCGGAACCCGTCTGATGACGGTAGGTAAAATCACATTCGGCTACTATGTTACCCGATTCCTGCTTCCAGACCATTGTGGGGAAGTAGTACTGCGTGGCCCCTTCTTCGGTCGCAAACCTGATTAGACTGGGCGCCCTGGAAGCGCAGGAGAGAAACTCAAAATTTATCAGTAAAAACAAGGGTAAGAATCTCTTTAGTGTTTTCATATTTTTGGTTTGTTTACCTTGAGCCGGTTCCAAAACTCGTTTGGTTTCGGAACAGCCTTCCTTAAAAATAAGTATGGGACGGCTCCCGGCATTGCCGTTACCCGCCCCATATCGTGGAAAAGGGCTATGCCCAATCCCCAATCAGCGTTCCTTATTCACCGGTTACGATCGTGGTAACCTTGACGATGAAGGGGTTTTTGTCAATCCGCTGCTCAACAGTGGCAATCCTGGAGATCCCGCCATTGGCCGCTGCCGTAGACAAGCTTCTCTCGCCAGTATAAAAGAGTACAAGCTTGATAACACCCCCCTGACTGAAAGTGAGGCCGCCGAAGATTCTGCTTTCGGTAGCCTCACCAACCTTGGAACCCACAGGATTGGCGGTAGCCGCCAGGGGAACAGTGATGGATGAACAACCTACCAGGATGATCAGCACGAGCACTAAAGTGCCAAGAATAATTTTTTTCATACGTTTCTCCTTATTCACCGGTAACGATGGCAGTGTATGTATAATCTACGAAGACATATGCATTATATACAACTGTACGCAGGTCAACCGTCGCAATCTTTGAGATCCCACCGTTCTGAGCAGCCTTATGGGCGCTGGCATCAATGGACCAGTTGAAGGGGAAAAGACCGAACCAAATCCGCACCGTCTCGCCCTGCTCTCCAACCTTGGAACCGGTAGCATTGGTTGTTGCGTCTACCGGCTGGATAACTGTAGTGGTACAAGCCATCAGCATAAACACAGCCAGAACCGCCATAAGCACAAGGGTAATTTTTTTCATCTTCCGCCTCCTTTTATTCGCCGGTTACAATGGTGGTGTATTCGACAGCATACCAGAGATACTTTTTCCGTACATCCGCCGTCGCAATTTTTGTGATACCGCCATTCCTGGCCGCGGTTTGGAGACTGTAGTCAACAAAGCCGCCATAGGCGCCATTAAGTACCAGAGTACCTGTCGCTTCACCAACTTTGGAACCTACCGGATTCTCGGTAAGGTCAAAAGGCCGGGTGATCGCACATCCGGTTACCCCAATGATAACCAGGACTGCCAGAAGAACAAACACATACTTCTTCATAAAAACTCCTTTACAAGGATATTTTTTCTCCATGCATACACACGGAAATATAAAAAAGAACTTATTCAAGTCCAAGGCCGTACTTGAATTGCCTTCTTTATTCGTATTGAGGGGTTTAATACCCAAGAACCCGCTCCACCGGCTTGCGGGGGAGTCTTTAGGGCGAGCTTGTTGATTACACCTGTAATGAGAAATAAAAAACGGTTTACCCGCGATGCAGACAAACCGTTTGTATG